>JAKDNQ010000238.1 GCA_030456405.1 Nitrospira sp. | reverse complement strand
CGGCGAGGATACTCTTGTCGGACTACCGCGAAGGCACACTCGGCCGCACCAGCTTGGAGACGCCGGATAGACCGGTAGAAGAACACATACCGATAGTACGCGCGTGAAGGGGAAAGACCGGCTGGTTGATCTGGGTCTGTCTGGTCTGTCTGGTCTGTCTGGTCTCTCCGGTTCATCTCGATCTTGTCTATCTGAATTGACCAAACAAACGAGATAGACCAGATGAACCAGACAGACCAGAAGACGATTCCCTCACAATCCGACTCTGACAAAGTCGATATACCCTCGCTCGATGTCCGTGCTGAGAAGCTCTACCCATACCTTGTCTCCGACATCGAGGCCACGCTCACCTGTCACCAGTCTCCCTTCGACCGGCAGCTCAAGAAGTCGGACCCACGTCCCTTTGTCCGACGCGCCCGTCACAATCGCGTCGAAACGCTGCCCAATCTTCGATTCGAGCAATAAGGCAGCCGCGGATTTGCGGAGCCGCCGCTCGACTTTGTCCGCGTCATTTTCCCTCTCCGTGCAGTGGTCGGCCAAAGACTGTAATTCGTCAGGATGGTACGGCGTTGAGGTACCGGTCAACGCGGCTTTGACCAACCGTTGGGTGATAAGGTCAGGAAAGCGTCTGTTGGGCGCCGTGGAATGGGTGTACCCCTTCACGGCAAGCCCGAAGTGTTCCGGAGAGCCGTCCTTCGACTGATCCAGCACATATTCGCCTCTGCCGATCAGCTTGACAATGGCCAGGGAGAGATCGGGAAATCTGAGGGGGTCAGCCTTTCGACGTGCGATGAGGAACACTTCAAGCGCCCTTGAGTCAGGCTCCGAGGGCAAGCGCTCGCCCCAACGTGCAGCCATCTCAACAATTCGCTGCCAGCGTTCGGGAGAGCGCAGGATACGGCGGAAGGAGGGCGTACCCTTTCCCTTGAGATACGATGCGGTTGCCTGATTCGCCGCGATCATAAAATCTTCAATTAGTTCCTTCGCGCGATTCTTCTTCTCGACCCTGAGATCGATCAGGACCTCCCCCTCAAACACAACTCGGGGCTCAATGGTTTCAAGACTGAGAGCTCCCTGCTGGTGTCGTCGCGCCTTGAGCCGCTGCGCGACCTGATCTTGGAGACGAAGTTGCGCATCGAGGCCAGAGACGGCCTTGACCCCCTCAGGCACAGGCCCCTCTGCCGCAAGCCAGGCTGCGACGCTGTTATAAGTGAGCTTTGCTCGGTTGCAAACCAAAGCCCGAAAGAGGGTCGAACTGAGGATCGCCCCGTCCTCCGCAATCACCATTTCCACAACGATCGCAAGGCGATCTTGCCCTTCGCCAAGAGATGTCAGATCAGTCGACAACTTTTCCGGCAGCATAGGGAACATGCCGCCGGACGTATAGACCGACGTCGTATTATGTTTGGCATGAGTATCCAACGCAGACTCTTTCTTCACCAACGCATCCACGTCGGCAATCGCGACCAGGATTGTGACAGACCGGTCAGCATGGGATTCGGCCACGGCGAGTTGATCGAGATCTCGGGAATCGTCGTTGTCGATTGACGCCCAGAGTAACTCCGTTAAATCACGCATGCCTGCGTGGCCGTCTATGGCGGTATCCTGTATGCGAGCAAGCTCGGCCATCGCCGCAGAAGAAAAATCCGGTAAGAGACCTTGTTCCGTCATAGCGCGACGAGCGATGCTTTTGAGATCTGCGCGATGATTTGTCATGTGTTCCCTTTCAATCTTGGATGGGCCCGGTTGGTTCTTGGATAGGGAAGAAGCAGTGGGCACTCCAGCGAAAAGACCCTATGCAGAAACTACCGCTTTATCAATAACAGAAAAGGTCCCATCGGTTGGCATCACAAATAGGCACCGTCCGCCGCTTCGCGAGGCCCAGACTTGACCAACTGACCGCTTTTCCTCAGCATCCACAACGTCGTACAGATGTTTCCCTTTATATTCGACCGCAAGCACCCGCCCATCGTTCAGCTGACAAATAAAATCCGGATAAAACCAGTCTGTTGAAGTTTGCAGCCGAAAGGACGTGGGCTTGCGAGGGAGGTTCCGAACCCAGAACTGCACTTGCGGCAGGCGATCGAGGAACTGCGCGCATTGAAACTCTTCTGTGATCTGACCATCGGCTGTCTTTTCTGATAGTTCTCCCGGCTTCGGCCCGAAATAGTGTTTTTGAAATTGAAAGCCCCCTTCATAGACACGGCTCGGTTCATAGCCCATGGTCTTGAAGTTGATCGAACGCTCCTGGTCAACAACCAACGGCGAGTCCGGCAGAAGCAACAACTGAAACGATGCCTTGCGCTCGCTCTCTCGGTGATCCTGGATGCGAGCTGCAATCTCGTCACGAAGCCGAAAACGATCGAGCGCCAGAGTGCTGACGTCCGTCATGCCAAACTTCGCCATGAGTCCTCGGATGACTTTTCTCAGAAACTCCGCCGATTCGCCGACGGGAATGTCCTGATGATCGATCTCTCGATCCAACCAGGCAATGAGACTCTCGATCGACCAATCGTCCGTCCCTCCAAGTTGGAGCGTCTGCTGATGCAACGTCCCGACAAAATCTACTGCTGAAGGATCATTGATGACAATCGCCTGCACGTCCCCCTTCACACCGATATCCAACAGGCCTGCATAGCCGACCGGACGGATGAGAGGGTTGTAGCCTGCTGACAGTGAGGCACCTTTTTCACTGAGTTTCCATGGATGCTCGATCAGAAACGTGCTTTCGAACTCATACAGCGTTCCATTTTCAAAAACACAAAGCAGTGGCACGAGAAAATCCAGTTGCCGTTCGTAAGCCGAGGGGACGCGTGTGGTCCCGGTGCCGCCGAACGCCTTCTCCGCTTCCCGCACAAGCGTGACAGCTTCCTCCACTTGCGTCTTGGCTTCGGAGGTCTTGACGCAACTTTTCAGCTTCTCAGCGTCGGCATGATCGAGCGGGACCACGATGGTGATCTCGCCTGTCGCGGTGTTAATTCGCACTTTGCCGGCAAGGGCCGATACTTGAATGGGCGCCACAGTTGCGTCAATGTCGTTCGGCGTTAACATCACGGTCTGTGGCTGCACACCGAGCGGAAGAATGCCTTGCGGCACAGGAATGATGACGCGTTCGGCCTCCGCTGCCGTGAAACCGTTATGCTCCAGCGCCTCACGCAATTCCGCGAGCACCTCCGTAATCGAATTCGATACCGAGAAGGCATAGGCGCAGTTGAGGTCGGGATGCCGCTTCGTCTGGGCGAGTGGCAGCCGGAGAATGCGTCCGACAATCTGCTCGATGGCCGTAACCGAGCGCGTATCTTTGAGGCTGCACAACACGTAGGCAAAGGGGCAATCCCATCCCTCCCGCAGCTTTTCCACCGTAATAATCACGCGCACCAGACACTTCGGCGACGAAATGTTCTTCACGTCTTTCAACTCATCGAGCTTGCCGACGGAGATTTTCACTTCGTCCTTTGAAAGACCGAACTCACGCACCAGCCGGTCGCGTAACGGCTCGCAGGCATCGACACGCTCGGCCTGGATCAAGAGAATAGGGCGGATATACTCGCCGGTCTGTTGTCCCTCGGCCACAGCCAGCTTTTCGAGATCGGCACGTAACGTGACCGCCTCTGCCAACAGTTGGTCGCGCTGGCTCGGATGCCGCGTGATGACCCGGAGCGGCAGTTTCACCATCTCTGCCGTTTTCAACTCAGCCGCCGAGATCCGATGCAGCACGTTCGACGGAGTCTTCTCGCGCGCCGGAGTAGCCGTAAATTCGACGATGCACGAGGGGAGCACATCGCCGAGCGTACAAAAAGATAAGTCGGTACGGGCATTGTGCGCCTCGTCCACAATGACGATAGGCCGACGAAGCCGTAACATGTTCACGAGCGAGGGCTTGGGTTTCCCGTCGGCGCCAAGTAGCAGATCGGCTAGGCGCTCCAACGGTATGTTGAGCAGATGTTCTGCAAATGCGCCGTTTTGGTCGTAGACCTTGCGCCCTGTTGTGTCTTCGACACGAAACGATTGAATCGTGGACACGATCACCACTGTCTGTCCTTCTACAGTCGCGCGAGACAAACGTAATGCCTCTTCAATAGTCACCACCTCCACGGCGCCACAGGCTAGCTCCAACGCCCGACGATAGGGATGGCGCGGATCGCGCAAGGCATCGGCAGTCTGATCGAGAATGGTGTTGCTGGGCACGAGCCACAGGACGACTGCGTGATCGGCTCGCATAAAATCGTGTAAGGCCAGCCCCGCAGCATAACAGGCTAACAGCGTCTTGCCGCCTTGTATCTTGGAGACTCGATTGGCTACATGACAGTTCACTCAATCAACCTG
>JAKDNQ010000060.1 GCA_030456405.1 Nitrospira sp. | reverse complement strand
TGGGACCGAATGAGATGGCAGTCCAAGACAAGACGGACTACACCTCGCGCAAGACGCCCCCCAGCATGTTTATCGAGGCCTTGCAGAAATTCGTTCCAACCCTTGAAGAACGTGATCTAGAGTGGGCCTACTCTGGAATCCGTCCCTGTATCAGGACCGACAACAGTCGCAAGAGCGACTTCATCATCGCCGTAGACAACGAAAGTCCGCCACTTGTCAATCTGGTAGGAATTGAATCGCCTGGGCTTTCCGCGGCCTTAGCGCTCGCCAGACATGTAGCCGACCTGCCTTTTATTCAGAAGCGGTTCAACACGTCAAGGGGTTATCTTTCGCTCACGACAGCTGAAGCTGTTGAGAGACCCGGCCGCTCTGATTCTTCCTTGCGCAAGACCCGATAGAGTGTTTTGCCAAGAATCGTTCTTGGCAGCTCACTGCGAAATTCAATGTGCCGTGGAACTTTATAGGGAGCCAAGTACCGACGGCAATGCTCTATGAGGTTGTGCTCGGAAATCTCGTTCGCAGATGGAACGACAACCGCCTTGACCGACTCGCTCCCGTCCTCCAACAACACGCCAATGACCACGGCTTCTCGTACCTCCGGGTGGAGGCGTAACACTTTCTCAATTTCGGAGGGATAGACATTAAAGCCTGAAGGAGAAAGGATCATGTCCTTCTTCCGATCCACGATGTAGAAGAAGCCGTCCTCGTCCATGCGTGCCATATCGCCTGTTGCGAGCCACCCATCGGGCTTCATTACATTCGCCGTTTCCTCAGGGTTGTTCCAGTATCGTTGCATCACTTGTGGACCTCGCACCCACAGTTCACCGACTCCTCCAAGCGGGGCCTCCTGGCCCGCCTCATCGACGATCTTCGCTTCGGTATTCGCAATCGGTAATCCAATGGAGTGCTTCACCGAAAGACCACGGGCAATGTTGCAGTGTGTCACCGGAGAGGCCTCCGAAAGACCATATCCCTCTACAATAAGCTGGCCGGTCCGTTCCTTGAATTTCTTGAGGAGCTCGTACGAGAGCGCGGCGCCGCCGCAAAGACAGAACTTTGTCGCCTCGAAGTCCCTCTCATTACAATGTTCCAAGAGTTTCTGTACAAGAACAGGGACCATTGATACCACGGTCGGATGTTTCTTCCGTATGACCGAGAGAAGCATTTGAATATTGCGGGGATCGGGCACGAGTATCATACATCCACCGACTGCTAGGCAGATATTCTGTGTGACCGTCATCCCAAAAACATGAAAGAGGGGAAGCGCTGCCAAAAAACTCTCTGTCCGCTCGGTAGGAGAAAACCAGCTGACAAGTTGCCGAATATTGGCCATCAGATTGCGATGACGCAGCTCTGCGCCTTTTGATACCCCGGTGGTGCCTCCTGTGTACTGGAGCACCGCGATATCGTCAGGGGTCACGATCGGAAGAAGCGCCTCCGGCACAACGGGGGTCTCGCCGTCCAGTACATCGTGGAAAAAAAACACCCTGTCGCTGCGCGGGACCTCGATCGATGGTCGGTCGTTTCGACGTTGATAGATATACTTCACGATTGTCGTCATGAAATCGGTGATCCGTGTGACGATGACGAGTTCCAGATCGAGATGCTGGATCTTCTGATACATCATGTCGAGCACCACAATCGCCCGCGCTCCCGCGTCTCGAAGCTGGTGGGACAACTCGTATTCCGTATAGGTCGGGTTGCAGGGTACGACGATCCCCCCGGCCCTCAAAATGCCGAAGTACGCGATGACAGCCTGTGGAGAATTTGGGAGACAGAGGGCCACGCGATCACCTTTGCGGATTCCCGACGTCGCGAGGCCACAGGCGAATTGCTCAACGAGAGCGTGGCATTCCCGGTACGACATGGTCTTGCCGAAAAAATAGAGGGCCGGCCGGCGTGAATACCGCTGTGCGCTCCGGGAGAACATTGCCACGAGCGTCTCGGGGGAAAGAGGGAGCTCGTGGGGAACTCCTTGGGGATAATGTACGAACCACGGCTGTTCATGCATGAGGCGCTCCATTCAGGTCGATCGGAAAATTCTAGGCACTACCACCCTCCCTGCGAGAGACCCGGACAGGGTTCGAAGCGTTTGCCATATTGAATCGCCAACGACTCCAGTTCCTGGGTTACCTGTCCTTGCGTCATCGTTTGCCGAACCCAGGTGAGAAGACCACCACGGAACGCGGGGAACCCGATCCCATACGTCAGCGCGAAATCAACCTGCCAGGAATGTTCCACGATCTTGTCTTGCAGACAGCGCACCGCTTCGTCGACCATGGGAAGAAACAGGCGTCGGTGAAGAATGTCGTCGGAAATGGGGCCGGCTTCTGAGGGATTGGCTCGACGATAGTCGGCGACTGCGGCGAGCGCCTGCAGATTCTCTTTGTCGGACTTCCAAAATGTGATCGTTGGACTCTTCTCGGGAAGGAAATTCCGCAGCAGCGCATCGCGCGACTCGATTCGAGATCCCAGCACGGCGAGCGAGGTTAGGACGTGCAGGGCAACAGGAAGTCCGATCAGATCGAGGAGTTCCAGAGGACCCATAGGATGCCCGCTGTCCACCGCCATCCCAAAGTTTTTGGCGACTTCGTCAATGCGTTGAAAGGAGATGCCCTCGCCCACCATGATCACGGCCTCTATCAGATAGCGCGAGAGAATCCTGTTCACCAGAAACCCAGGTCCGTCGTTCACGACGAGGGGAAACTTGCCCAACCGTTTGGCGAGGCTACAAGCCTGCCCGAGGGCCCTGTCGGATGTGAAGGGCGCCCGCACGACTTCGACCAACTGCATTTTCGGGACAGGATTGAAGAAATGGAGTCCCACGCACCGCTCAGGGTGGAGGGCCTTCGCAGCAATATCAGCCAGGATATACGACGATGTATTTGTGGCAAATATCGCGTCAGGACATGCTTCTGATTCAAACTCCGCCAAGACTGCTCGTTTCACATCAAGTTTTTCCGACACGGCCTCGATGACAAGGGACGAACGGCTCACATCCTTGATCTGGATAGTCGGAGCCACCCGCATCATGCGATAGCGCAGTTCTGAAGGCAGGATGATCCGTTTCTTCACTTGGGTGGATTGGGCTTTATGGATGCGCCCGATCGCGTTCGCGAGAATGTCTAAAGACACGTCTCGCAACACGACCTCATACCCTTTTTCAGCAAGCTGGCCGGCAATCTGTGAGCCCATCAATCCGGCCCCAAGGACGCCGATGCGCGTAGCCGCCACTGGAACAGTCGCCACGCTCCGTTTCACCTTCTCACCTGCCAGGAACAACCCAACGAGATGTGAGGAAGTCTGGCTGGCCATGAGATCTAAAAGGAGCGGCTTTTCGACCGTGAGCGATCCCTCCAGAACACTCAGGCCCATCCCTCTTCCCACTGCATCGATGGCATGGAGGGGAGCTGGATAGAAATGATGAACCCGCTTGATGACTTGACGTTGCGCATAGCGACACACGAACGTACGAATTCCTGGACCACTTAAGAATCTCAAGCTAGCTCGAAGGAGCGGCCGTCTGGCAGGAGCCGAACAGAGAACGCGAGCTTGCGCAATGGCAGATTGAATGAGAGTTTCTTTCTGAATGCTCTCCAGCGTCCTGACTGTGGAAGGGATAGAAGTTATCATCCCATCTATAAGGCCCATCCGCAAAGCTTGCCTCGGGAAAACGGTCTTCCCTGTCGTGATCATGTCCAATGCCGCCGGTAAGCCGATCATCCGCGAGAGACGTTGCGTGCCGCCGAAGCCAGGAAGAATACCCAGCTTCACTTCTGGTAGAGCGAAACAGGTCCTTGAGTGAGTGCTGGCCATGCGCACATGGCAGGCCAGTGTCAGCTCGAGTCCACCGCCCAGGCAGGCGCCTTCCACTGCGGCGACAAACGGTTTCAGGGATCGGTCCATCTCGTCAAAGAGCCTGTGCGCTGCAATCACGAGTTGCTCCATTTCGTGAAATGAATGTTGCCGTTGCGCCTCGTGCATTTGCTCCAGGTCGGCTCCCGCACAGAAATTTCCTTCCTTCATACTGACTAGGACGACACTCTTGACAGCGGGGGATTGCTCGGCATACCGCACGATCTCCTGCCATTCCGACATGCTCTCCACGTTCAGCACATTGACTGGCTTGCCGAAGTAGTCAAAACCTGCCAGGAGGATTCCCTCGTCAAGGACGGCGGTCCTGAAGTGTGTGAACTCTCTTGGAGGGTTTGTATGGCCGTTGGACATGGCTATTTCCTCTCCAAAATCATGGCCACACCTTGTCCCCCTCCGACGCAAGCAGTGATCAGCGCCCGCTCGGCATTCCGTCGTTTGAGTTCGAACAGGGAGGTCATCGCCAGGCGCAGACCGGAGACGCCGACTGGGTGACCGAGCGCAATAGCGCCTCCGTGCGGGTTGAGATCGTCGGGGGGGATTTCGCCAAGACGTTCAGTCAATCCGTACCGGCCGAACTTGCGTTCCATAAGAGATGACGAGTCAAGAATGCGGCTGATCCCCAACACGACGGATGCGAAGGCTTCATTAATCTCCCATACTGCGAAGTCTTTGAGTGTCAGGCGAGCCTTGGTCAGCACTTTTGCGATGGCGCCGACGGGGGCCAAGCCCATGCAGGAGGGCTCATATCCAAAATCTGCGTAATCCTTCACGTAGCCGAGAATCGGTAAGCCGAGCGCTCGGGCTTTGCTTTCTTCCATGAGGAGGATGGCCGCAGCTGCGTCCGTGATTTGCGAAGAGTTGGCCGGCGTCACCGAACCATGGCGCCGGTCGAACACGGGTTTCACATGACAAAATGTCTCCGGGTCCGCATCCTCACGAATTCCGTTATCCCTCACAACATAGGCACTTCTCTCCGGGACATACATGGGTGCGACTTCCTCCGCGAAGATCCCATCCTTCCAGGCCTGAGCCGCGTTCTTGTGCGACCGAACAGAAAACATGTCCTGGTCTTCGCGGGTGATGCCAAGGGCTGGATCTTTTGCAATATTCTCCGCTGTAAGCCCCATAATGAGGTCACACATCGGATCAGTGAGTCCCAGCATCAACCCGACACGAGGTGGATATTTCTTGAGGTTAAGGAGCGCGGGAAAGAGGGCGCGAGCGGCGACGGCACGTTCGCCAAAACTTAGAGCTTTGCCGTACTGCTGGAGAAGGGTAGCAACCGTATGATGGTACAGGATCGGGATCCGGCTCATGGCTTCCATGCCAATGACAAGCACCGTATCGGCGTCAGCGCTCCTGATGCGCAAGCCCGCATAGTAAAGCGCCGTCACTCCTGAACCACAATTTTTTCCTGCTACCGTATCGGCCGGGATCGACGCGGGGAGGCCACCGGTGACGGCGGCAACCCGAGTCGGATTCACTGCGTGCGTGGGAGTTGCGACATTGCTTCCCAAGACGCAATCGATCGTCTCAAGGGGGAGATTCCAGCGGTGACACCGTGTGATCATTTCGCGGACGACCCAGGCGCCAAGCACGTCCGCATCCGTCTCGCAAAAGTCTGTTCCTTCCTTGCAGAATGGGGTACGAAATCCGTCGACGACGACGACATTACGCATGGTGTATTCTCCGTCCGAATCTCGGAGTGAAGAATCGTCACGCGCCGATGCTCACAGACACCCCTGATCTACATTACATCCTACCATGCGATGGCGCCAACAGGTTGCCTTGTATCGGGAGCATGGGTGCTACATATGAGAGGGTTGGGCTGGACCTATCGTGCAACAAACAGGGCGTCAATAGTGGTAAAGTCAATCAATAGGACGAGCGACAGTACCCTAACTGCTTGTCATGGGCGTGCCGGCCATGAAAAAACCGGAGGTGTTTCAGGGGTCTGCGGCGGTGACTGAGATAGCTCGTGACAAGACTTCCTATTCCGGATTTCTTGCAGGGCTATTCGAATCCGACGTCCGATGGGACCTGTTTACCTCGATTAGCATTCCACAGACGAGTCCTCAAGCTCTTGATTTCATGGAGCAAATCAAGTCCGTCCTTATCCTTCTGGATCCTGAACAAGTCGACAGCGAGGGGGAACTGCCTGAGCCGGTCTTGAAAACGCTGGCTGGGATCGGAGCTTTTGGCATCAAGATCCCCAGACGCTTCGGCGGGCTGGAGTTGACCCAATATGAATACCAGAAAGTCGCCACCCTGTGCGGAAGTTTTGACGCATCGCTCACCGTGCTGCTGTCGGCTGCTCAATCGATCGGCGTTCCCGAACCGCTGCGACTCTTCGGAACAGAAGAGCAGAAGGCCAAATATCTTCCTCGGCTCGCACGGGGAGAAATCTCTGGTTTCGCGCTCACGGAGAAGCAGGTGGGGTGTGACATCGCTAAGGTGGAAACGTACGCTGTTCGCGTCATGGAAAATGGAAAGACGGTTGCGTATCGCCTTACAGGAGAAAAATATTTTATTACGAATTCTGCCAAGGATGACGGGAAGTTTCTGTCTTCCATGCTGGTCGTCATTGCACGAATCGTCGATCGGCCGGAGGAACTCCAAGACCCTCAGGCACAGAAGCGATATGGGGCTTTTATCGTTGAAACCCACTGGCCAGGTTGCTCTGTCACCCGCCTGCGTTTCGAGGGTGTGAGGGGCATTTATAACGGCATACCAACGTTTACCGATGTCCATGTACCGGTTGAAAACCGTCTGGGCAACGAGGATGACGGTCTGAGGATCGCACTCGCGACACTGACTGTCGGCCGCTTGACGCTTCCCGCTGCCTGTTCGGGGGGCCTCAAGCAGTGTCTGTCCGTGATGCGCTGGTGGGGGCGCACGCGCGTCCAGTGGAACAAACCGATCGGCGAACACACTCTCATCGGAGAAAAACTCTGCCGTACTGCGGCCTATACCCTGGCGCTCGACGCTGTGATGGCCTTCTGCGGAGCCTGGGCTAACAAGAAGGGCGACCTCCGGCTAGAGTCCGCCGCAGCCAAAATCATCGGAAGCGAGTGGTACTGGGAAGTGGTCAACGACCTGTTCCAAGTACGCGGGGGACGGGGATTCATGACCGTTGAGTCGCAGCGTAAGAGCGGCGAACTCAGCATTCCGGTCATGCGCATGCTTCGCGATGCCCGCATTAATTCAGTATGGGAGGGGACAAGTGAAATTCTGCGCATCTGGATGGCGCGCGAGGCCCTCTCGCCCTATATCGAACAGGGCATTGCCTTTCTCAAAGGATCATCTTCAGACAAAATCACGGCGCCGCTATACTACGCACGCATAGCGCTTCGCTCTTGTCTCGATGTTTCAAGCCCCGTGAGCACTTCTGCGATGTTCGGAAAGGACTACACCCGTTGGGCTCGCTTCATCGAGTCGTCCTCTCGAAGTCTGACACGGTCGACGCTTATCACGACGATCCGCTACAGGCAAGGCCTGCACAATAAGCAACTCCTGCTGCAACGTCTGGTGAATGACAGCCTCTGGCTCTTTCCAATGGCCGCGACACTCTGGTATGTGTCCCAGTCAGAGATGCGGACGAAGCCGGGCATCCATGAACTTGCGACGTATTTCTGTCAAGAGATGGCGGAGCGCCTCGACCCTCCCTCCTCTTCGGTGGGAAGAATCCACAGACACAAGAAAGACACCGTCGTCTACCACCTGTCAAAAATGATCATGGGCGGCGAGTATGCTTGGCTAGAGGAAGGGATTGTGCCTTTGGTGGAGAAATAGCGGCCTCGGGGAGTCGCGTGAATTTCTGCGTCTCTTCAGGCTGCGTTTCCACATTTTTCAAGCACCTCTGACAACTGAGTCGCATGGTTCTGAGGAGGATGTCGTGAACTCGGCATGGGGCGAACCGGGCATCATGGTCAAGAAGGACATTCATATCGGTATCGCAACAGCCAGGAAGGGGTCATCCTGCTATGCTTCCCTGAATTGACGATCCCTGTAGGCAGCTAAGGCGGAGGCGAGGCGGATTTTCAGCTCCAGACGTTTGGGTTTGCCGGTCGAGGTGTAGGGAACTTCCCGCCCAAATAGAATGACTTTGGGGCATTTAGAAAACGGGAGTAATCGGCGGCAGTGCTCAAGCACATCCGCCTCTGTGGGCGGAGAGACGCCCGGTCGTGGGACGATATAGGCTGCGATTTCTTCACCGTAGTAGCGGTGCTCAAACGGAACTGCCATCGCGAACTGGATGAGCAGATGACTCTTCAACGCTTCGTCGATCTCCAAAGGGGAGATATTGACGCCGCCTCGAATAATCAATTCCTTCAGGCGGCCTGAAATGAAGAAAAACGGTCTCCCCCACTTGTCTCGCACGTAAAATCCCTCGTCACCGGAACGGAACCAGCCCCCTTTGAATGCGGCCTCATTGGCGTCATCCCGCTTGAAATATCCGGCGCAGACGGTCCCGCCTCGGATGCAAATTTCTCCCCGTGACATTTCCGGCAGCGGCAACCCATGATCGTTGAGGATGGTCATCACGGTGTGTCGCAATGGGACACCGATTGAGGGAAATTCATAGTCTCTGAGCCAGTGGCGATGCTCATCATGCGACAAATCGTCCGGCAGGAAGCAAGAATAGCAGGTCGTTTCCGACAAACCATAGCCATGTAGGATCGGAAAATGAAATCGATCTTCGAAGCGCATGGCTGTTTCTTTCAGCAACGGTCCCGCGCCGCAAATGAATCCTTTAATACTGTCGAGTCGATAGGAAGAAAGATCTTCTTTCGCATCGAGAAGAAATTCGAGCAAGGTGGGAACGACGCTCACGCAGGTGACATGCTCCTCGTGCAGCCTTCGCCAGAAGGGTGCGCTCTTGAATTTACGGTTCAAGACGACGCTTCCTTTGCAATAGAAGGGGGTGAGGAGTGTGACTACGATTCCGTTCACATGGTGGATTGGCAGCACGCACATCAGGCGATCATTCAAACCAAAGTGATGCCATTCGGCAATCGCGTCAGCGTCAGTCAGCAAATTCTCCACAGTAAGGATCACTCCTTTGGGCGGGCCGGTTGTTCCGGACGTATAGACAATAAGGGCTTCATCCGCCAATGCACCGGCTTGACCTGCGTGGCCGGGGGAGATCGGGCCATGTTTCGTCTCGGCTCTCACCCCGTGATTCATGTTCTCCATGACGCCGTCATCCTTCACCGCAATAACATGCCGTAAGGCCGGCAGGTCTTGCTGAAGAGCATTCACTGCCTCAACGTACGTGTGCCAACAGCAGACTGCCGATGCCTCCGAATGCTCCAGGATAAAGCGCTTCTTGTCAGCAGGCTCTTCTACGTTAATGGGGACGACCGTGATACCCGAGATCCAGGCGGCAAAATACAGCACCACGGTGATGTCATGATTGAACAGAATCGTCGCCAGACGGTCCCCGTGCCGGAGTCCGACCTGGTCATGGAGAAAAGAGGCCGCCCGTTGGACCGCCGTGCCGAACTCGGCGTAGCTGTACTCATAGTGGAGCTGCCGGTCATCGTCGTAGTAGATCAGAAACGGCCGATTGACCAGTGCCCTATCGTAGATGCGAGATCTGAAGAAATCGGCGAACGAACTCCATGGGAGCGTGGGCGAGCCATCGTCCATCTGTCGGGCCTGCGCAACATGTTCAGCTACGGCGGTCAATGGGGACATGCTCCCTCGTCGTCGGCCCCGTATAGAGCGCGCGGGGCCTAATCAGCCGGTTGTGATCCTGCTGTTCAATGACGTGTGCGCACCAGCCGGTGATGCGTGAACAGACAAAGACGGATGTGTAGAGTTCGCGCGGAATGCCCATCAGGAGATAGGCCACCGCCGTATAGAAATCGAGGTTGGGGTAGAGACCTTTCTCCTGTTGCACCACACGATCGATGGTGGTCGCAATCTCATGCCAGCGGCGGTCGCCGCAGATCCGGCTCAAGGATTCGGCATGCTGTTGAATGATGGCTGAACGAGCGTCGCCCTTCTTCAGCACGCGATGGCCGAAGCCCATGATCCGGCGTTTGTGCGCCAATGCAGCCCGCACCCATTGCTCCGCCCTCTCGCAGTTCTCGATCTCGATAAACATCTCTGCGACGGCCTCATTCGCTCCACCATGGAGCGGCCCCTTGAGCGTGCCGACAGCCGAGGTAATGGCCGAATGCAGATCCGTCATCGTCGAGGCTGTGACGCGGGCCGAGAAGGTGGAGGCATTGAATTCGTGCTCGGCATAGAGCGTGAGCGACACATCGAGCGCGTGGGCCATGGCTTTCGCCGTCCCATCGCCTCTCCGGTCGGTGAGCAGGTACAACAGGTTTTCGGCGAAGCTCAGGTCGGCTTGCGGCTCGACCGGAGGCTTCCCGTTTGCGAGCCGATGCGCCGTCGCGATGATGAGCGGAATTTGCGCCAACAGCCGGATCGCTTTACGAACATTTGCGTCATGAGAACTGTCGGAGGCATCCGGATCGGTCATGCCCAGCAGCGAGACGCTGGTCCTGAGAATGTCCATGGGATGCGCAGCAGGAGGAACCACTCCAAGGAATGACTCGACAGGGCCGGGCAGGACAGACTGTGCAATAAACTGCGCCGCGAAGTCCTTCAGCTCCTTCTGGGTCGGCAGCTTGCCGAAGAGGAGCAGATAGGCCACCTCCTCGAAGCAGGACTTGTCTGCCAAATCACCGACTGCGTACCCGCGGTATCTCAGACCCCCTTCGCCTTCATCCACATGGCACACAGCCGTTTCACCGGCGAGGACTCCCTCGAGCCCCGGACTGTA
>JAKDNQ010000237.1 GCA_030456405.1 Nitrospira sp. | reverse complement strand
CTGGGCAGCTCTTCCATGATGTTGATGGGGGAACAGCTGGATCCCCAGCAGCCTCCGATGCCGCCGAATCTGCCGCAAGCGAAAGACATTATCGACTTGCTCTCGGTCTTGGAAAACAAAACCCAAGGCAATCTCACAACGGATGAACAGGCGGTGCTGCGGGATATGCTCTACGCCCTTCGGATGAAGTACGTGAGTCTGGCTGCCAAGTAGTCATACCCTCTTGCCGCCTTCCGATCTCAGACGTGTCTGTCAACCGCGGGTTGATACGACGTGGGGAAGATTCCCCTGATTCGATGAACGTGCATATTCTGTCTTCCACATATCTAGCAGGCTGCGGAAAAACTCGATTTATAAACAAAATGGCGTTGGAACTTTCGTATGGCGCTGATGTCAAAACAGGTTCAGGATGCTCAAAAAGGCCGTCCAGCAAGGCCGCAGTGAGCGAAGAGGCGAGGCGTACGCTTCGGTACGTTGAGTCTCTGAGCGACGCGAGAACGCCGCTGGCGGACTTTTTCAGCATCCTGCTAGCGCCGACAATCAGGGATGCCGGATGTGAATGACACGACGAAGAATTCACGGCCCCTTTCTGGGGCAAAAACGGACCATCGTTCCATGACCAGGGTCGGGCCGCCGCTTCCTGATTCTGAACAGTCTTCGCCACGATCCAAGGCGACCCTAGAGCCGGAACGCCGGACGATGCATTTACGGCCGGTTTGGATCGTGCTGATTCTACTACTCCCCTGTCTGGCGCTGACTTATTACTATTCTCACTTCTTGGCTCCCAGTGGAGAGGAAACGGATTCCCTTCTCCCGACGACCAGCTACGCCTTCGTGCTCCTCCTGATCAATCTCGATCTGATCGGGTTTGTCGTCCTGCTGCTCCTGCTGTCCCGCAACCTCATTAAGGCCTATTTTGAGCGGCGGCATCGGTTGTTTGGGTCGGGATTCCGGACCAAATTGGTGGCGGCCTTCATCGGGTTTTCGCTCATTCCGACCGTGCTCCTTGCGCTGGTCGCAAGTGGGCTGGTGAATAAGGCCGTGGACGTGTGGTTCAGCGATCAGATTGAACAGGTCATGCGGGACTCGTATGACGTGGCAAAGATGCAGCATGCCGGCCACATTACTCTCGCAGTGAACAGCGCCCGAGCCATCAGCCATGAGATCTATCGAGAGGACATGCTGCAGACAGAACAACGCGATCTGCTGGTGGCGGCCATGGCGCGCAAGCGGGCGGAATTCGGCGTGGCAGGCATTGAAGTCTTTTCGGCGAAAATGGAAACGCTCACCAAGGCGCTGGATCTCGACGTCCCTTCCGCGGCGCTCGATCTGCCGATCGGCCAGCTCGTCCTCCAAGTGATCACTGGGAAGCAGGAAGTGAATGCGGTGCAGGAGGCCCAAGCCGGGCGCTTGGTGCGAGCGGCCGCTCCCATCGCGGCAAGCGGGCGTAGCGGCGAGATCGGCGGCGTGGTGGTGGTGGAAGCTTATGTGCCGGAATCGTTGCTGGCGAAAATGGAAGGGATCGGCCATCAGTACGATGAGTATAAGCAGACCAAGGCCATGAAGAATCCCATTAAGGTCGGAGCCTATCTGTTCGTCGCCGTCATTACCGTGCTCATTTTGTTCGGGGCAACCTGGTTTGGGTTCTATGTCGCGCGAAGCATTACGGTGCCGATTCAGCGGCTGGCTGAAGCGACAGACGCCATCGCCCAAGGGGATCTCTCCGTCCGGATTGATGCGAAGGCTACCGATGAAATCGGCACACTCATCGATTCGTTCAATCGTATGACATCGGATCTGCAGGAAAGTAAGTCTGAGATCGAAGCCGCCAACATCACATTGCGTCACAGCAATCTCGAGCTCGATCGCCGCCGCGCCTACATCGAGACGGTGGTCGAAACGATCGCCTCGGGCTTGCTCTCCATCGATAGGAACGGGCTGATCACGAATTTCAATCCGTCCGGTGAACGGATCCTTGGGCTTGCAGCAGATCGATTTCGGGACAGACCAGCCAATGAGGCATTCAAAGAATTTCGACTCGATTTGTTCCAGACGGCTTACGATCGGATGCTGGCCGATCAACGCGACACCCTGACTCTCGAAGGCCCGATGGAGATCGATGGCAGATTCCTGACCATTGTGCTTAACGGGTCACGGATGAAGGATGAGGCGAATAAGGATCTCGGTATCGTGCTGGTGTTCGAAGACCTCACGGAATTGATCAAGGCGCAAAAAGTCGCGGCATGGCAGGAGGTGGCGCGGCGAGTGGCCCACGAAATCAAGAACCCGTTGACGCCCATCCAATTGTCTGCACAACGGTTGCGGAAGAAGTTCTTCGAAAAGTCACCGGACTTCGACACCATCTTCGACGAGGCGACCAACGTCATCGTCAACGAAGTGACAAGTCTCAAACATATGGTCGATGAGTTTTCGAAGTTCGCCCGGCTGCCGACCCCGCAGATGGCGCATCAGTCGCTCCACGATGTGATCAGCGAAGTCACGGCGCTCTATCGGGGGGCCCACAAGGACATTGAGCTGATCGTGGAACTTGACGAAGATCTCCCGTCGCTCAATTTCGACCGGGAACAACTCAAACGGGTGATGGTCAACCTGCTGGACAACGCCATTCAGGCGATGCAACAGAAGGGGCGGGTCTGGGTGTCGACGAAGTACGATACGAAGCGTCGACGGGCCGTGGTGAGCGTCGCGGATGAAGGCATGGGCATCGCACTGGAAGACCGTGAAAAGCTGTTTGTGCCATACTTTACGCGAAAGAAAACGGGAACTGGGCTGGGATTGGCAATCGTGCGGCGCATTATTACCGATCATGAGGGCCAGATTCAGGCCGGCCAGAATCAGCCGAAAGGGGCCGTATTCACGTTCGAATTGCCGGTGTAACCAAGTCAGGGGTAAGGGGTGAGGGGTAAGGCGACGAATACAGTTGCCGTACCTGGACACCTTACGCCTTACGTTTAACGCCTAACGGAGCACTATGTCTGCATCGATCTTAGTCGTAGATGACGAAGAGTCAATTCTCACCTCCTTGAGCAGCATTTTGCAAGATGAAGGGTATGACGTGGCGGTGGTCAAGAACGGCAATGAGGCATTGCGCATCTACACCATGGAGCCGCCCGATCTCATGCTCCTCGATATCTGGATGCCGGAAATGGACGGCATGGAAACGTTGCGCCGGGTTCGTGAACTGGCGCCGACGGCACAAGTGATGATGATGTCCGGACACGGCTCGATCGAAACAGCGGTCAAAGCGATTAAGCTGGGGGCCTATGACTATATTGAAAAACCCTTATCGCTCGAGAATGTCACGCTGCGTGTCAAACACGCCTTAGACCAACACCGGTTGGAACAAGAAAATCGAACACTCCGAACCACAGTCCAGCGGAAATTCGAGTTGGTGGGACAGTCGCCTGCGATGCAACAGTTACGGCAACTCATCGAGACGGCTGGCCCAACAAACAGCCGCGTGTTGATTGGGGGGGAAAACGGGACAGGGAAGGAACTGGTGGCGCGAGCCATCCATCAGCACAGCGCTCGAGCCGGTCGACCGTTCGTGGCAGTGAACTGTGCGGCCATCCCGGAGACCTTGATCGAGAGCGAGTTATTCGGACACGAAAAGGGTTCCTTCACCGGCGCCACCTCGATGAAACGCGGACAGTTCGAGCAGGCTGACGGGGGCACACTGTTTCTGGACGAAATCGCCGACATGAGCCTGAATACCCAGGCGAAAGTCCTGCGAGCGTTACAGGAACAGCAATTCACGCGTGTCGGTGGCACCAAGCTCTTGAAGGTCGATGTTCGAGTGTTGGCCGCGTCTAATAAAGATTTGATCAAGGAAATCGAAAAAGGCCTGTTTCGCGATGACCTCTTCTATCGGCTCAATGTGGTGCCGATCGTCGTGCCGCCGCTCAGGGAACGCCGGGAAGACCTCCCTCTGCTCATTCGCCACTTCATGAACGTTCACGCAGAAGAGCAGGGGCTGCGGATGAAAGACATCCCACCGGACGCGATGGCGGTCTTTCAACAGTACGACTGGCCGGGGAATATTCGAGAACTGCGGAACCTCATCGAACGGCTTATGATCATGGTGCCGGGACCCGTTATCGAAGCGGCACAAGCGGGTCTCTCGCTGCAGACGCGTCCTGTTGGACCTACGTCCCAGGCTGCGACTCCCACTCCCACAGTCAATCCTCTCTTCACACAGTCGTATGACTCGCTCAGGGATGCCCGCAATGCGTTCGAAAAGGATTACATCGCGCGAAAGTTGCGTGAGCATCACTGGAATATCTCTCGCACATCTGAAGATTTGAAAATCGAACGGAGCCA
>JAKDNQ010000236.1 GCA_030456405.1 Nitrospira sp. | reverse complement strand
AACACCGGACAGAGTATGTGCGACATACACCGGACAACGTAACTTGCTATCTACACCGTCTTGAAAGGATCGTCGATAGCATATGCCACCAGACGATCTTCTGCTCCGTCGTCATGGCCCACGCTCCTTTTCCTGCAAACCATCATGAACATGATGGGCTAGAGCATTTTTAGTTTATGTCTTTACATAGCCTGAGGACGCGAAGTAGCGCGTGCATTCATCGGGTGTGAAGCGGTCAAGCAGCGTGCCAATTTCCTGCCAGAGCGCGTCGACGGTCCGTGGGGCGGCTTTGCGGAGCAGCGCGTTGAGTTTCGCGAACAGTTTTTCAATGGGATTCAGATCGGGGGAATACGGCGGGAGATAGCGGATGTGTGCTCCCACTGCTTCAACGGCCTCTTTCACGCCCGCCACTTTGTGACTCCGTAAGTTGTCGGCGATGACGATATCGCCGGGGTGAAGCGTCGGGCACAAGAACTGCTGGACATACTTCAGGAACAGGGCTCCGGTCATTGCGCCATCCGCCACCATCGGGGCGGTGAGGTCATCATGACGCAGTCCGGCGACGAAGGTGGTGGTGTGCCAATGTCCGTGCGGCACGGAGGCGAGGCAGCGTTCGCCGCGCGGTGCGCGTCCGTAGCGCCGTGCCATGTTCGTCGACGCCCCGGTTTCATCCAGAAACACGAGCTTCGTGATATCCAGCGCAGGTGGGGATGCCTGCCACTCACGCCGTGCGGCTTGCACGTCGGCGCGTGCTTGCTCGCTGGCGTACAGGGGGGTTGTTACGCGTGCGCGTCCATGTGTCGAGTTGATGCCACAACGCGGGCACTTTGATCGCAATCCCGTGTGTCGCTAATCGTGTACACATCTCCGCAAGCGTCAGATCGCCTGTTTCCTTCAGCCAGGCCCGAAGCGTCCCCTCCATCCCGGCTAGCCGGGACCGCCGGTGGCCACCAATCGGCAGACTGCCCCGTTGTCCCGTCTGCGTGAGACGCGTCCGCACCTGATAGACCCAGACTCGGCTGACTTCAAATCGGTTCGCAATGGCCGTCGGACGATCCCCACGCTCCAGCGCGCGCAACACCCGATCTCGTAAATCCTGCGAATAGGCGTCCATCCCTTCTCCTCCATCAAAAGTACACTGGAGGAGATCATACAGAATGTATACACTTAAATCAAAAATGCTCTAGACTGCCAAGATTTCACTAATAGCTGATCGTTCAACATGCCCGATATTACTCCACTGCTCCGTCATTGGAATCAATGCATGAATCCTCGTCTCAACGCTTTCCAATCGTTGCGTTAGGGTCGAATTGTTCCGGGAGGCCGCTACCATAAGAAAGGATCGGAGCCCATGCAGAAGCATCATAATCATCGTTGCCTGCACGTGGCTGGCCAAATCGTAGAGCGCCTCAATCTGTTTGAGAATAAGATCAAGATGAGACGCCGACACAACATGAGCCGAGTCGCTCGCTCGTAACTGGATAAGCGTGGAACTAATGATTGGAACCCGCCGCCGGACATCTTGGAGAAACGCGTCATCGAGCCGGTCAAGTTCTGCTAAGATGCGCCCAACACCAGCGACATCAAGTAGATCAGCTTGCTGCTCGGCTCGGTGAATCACAGCTTCCAACACATCACGGACCGGCTGCGTCGACCGCGCACGAGCCTGTTGCAAGTCCCGGAGAGCTTGAATGATCGTGACTCTGGAACTCGCGACAGGCAGCCCCCGTAACTGGGAAGCCGCAGGGTGCTCCGTCGCAGGGGCAGGAAAAGCCTGCGACGAATCACTTACCGGTTCCACAGAGGTAACGCCATGTCCAGCAGGTTCACCTACGGGTCCTCCTGCCAGGGAGCGCACGGCCAGACTGACCCGATCCAACCCTTCCTGAAGCGACTGGAGCGCTGCCGCTATCGCATGTGGCTCTGGTCGCCGAACCTTATGGAGAATCGGAAGCAGATTCGAGGTCATCTGCGCGATAGTCTGAAGCTGCACTGTCGAAGCAGATTTGGCAAGATTGGTAATCCCCTGCAAGAGAATCCCATAGAGCTTGTGGCGTACCGTCCCATTGGCCCCTTCGGCAAGCTGCCTCACTGCAGTCTGAATTTGCGCCAGCCACTCGTGCGCTTCGAGGGCAAACAGCCCTATCACTTCCTTTTCAAAACTGATATCCGCAGTCCCCTGCGCATGAGATCGGTCTATGCATCGATGCTCATCAGCACCCGATGCGCCCTCACCTTCCTGGACAGAAGCCCTGGACTCAACGGCGCCTTGAATTGCGCTTGCAAGCGCGTCTAAACCTTCCAAAAGCGACGTAAATTGATCGGATGCCGGGGGAATGACATCACGGGCCTTGGGCGGCGCCCCGATTGCCGCAAACGATGCACGAGCGACGTCGGGAGGCTCCAAGGTTTCAATGATCGTCACAAGAGGGGTGCGACTCAGATCGAGTTGACGCCTCTCCTGACCACATGCTGGATCGCCCTCAATCCATACAACCGGACGGAGTGGGTAGCGCGCATTGACTCGCATAACCGACCCAATCTCTCCGGTGGTTAATCGCACCGACGTACCCAATGGATAGGCCGACAACTGCTCGACCAAGGCTTTCACGACTTCGCGGGGGAATGCCGTCCGTTCCGCTACAATCAATTCTCGCACCGCCTCGTGCGGAAAGAATCGGCGTCGATACCCGCGAGGGCTCACGAGCGCGTCGAAGATGTCGACCACGCCGATGATTTGGGCAAACTCACAGATTTGGCGTCCATTCAACTTGTTCGGATACCCATGTCCATTCCATCGCTCATGCGCCTGTCGCACCACTTGCGCCAACCAGTCGTACTTCTGACCAGCCTTTCGAATCGTTTGATAGCCGAGTTCAGGATGTTGTTCTATGAGCGTTCGTTCATCATGAGTCAACCGACTCGACTTCGTAATTATTGATTGCGGCACAGCAAAGAGTCCAATGTCGTGCAAGAGCCCTGCAAAGGTCAGCCGATCCAGCTCCTTCCCGTGATATCCCAGCCTGGCGCCGACCTTCGTGGCCAATATCGCGACATTCACGAGGTTCGTGATTAACGGTGGACCTGCTGGGCCGCTCATGGCCTGAATAAGTAATTGATCGGATCTCTTAAGCTCCCTCACAATCTCCGTCGCGAGGGCAGACAAATCTTCCAAGTCAAGTTCGCATTGCTGCTGCACTACTACAGCCACGCCCGTCAATTGTTCCTGCGCAATGCGATACCAGTCTGTCGTGCTGTATTGGTTCATACCTTGAAAACATCCTCGTAGCATATTCGGACATCCATCATCTGACTTGCCCGATCCACCGAACAAGCCGATCATCAACTTGTACAGCGTGCTCCATCGCTCCGGCAAAAAGACATTGGTCACAGAGAGCGTTAATCAGCCGCCCGATCCCATTGTCGAACGGCAGAGATCGAAGCCCCCAATATCTCGTATAGTCGAGTCCTACATTCATCATGCCGTCATCATCGGTTGGAAGAGCCACCTAGAGCATGGATCTCGACAAACTTCTATGCGAGAATCCGGCACAGAAATTACAAATGGCCGGCAGAAACCAACTGATTGATTGCGGCACGCTGGGCTCGTCCATGTTCAACCCATTGATGAATGGCGACTCCTATCGCGTGAAGACGCCCCTTCACCGATTCCACCCGAGGATCAGCTAGAGACACCCGGCGCTGCGCCACCACAGTCAACAGACTGTGCAAGCCGGTGAAAAACATCATGGCTGAACTCGCATTCACCTGCTGCGCTGCGGCGCGTAATTGTGCAATGTCTTGAAGAGAGGTATCGAGGATCGCACGGCATGACGATGCTTCATCCCTGGTCATGTTGAGATCGCTCATCGTTCTAACAATTTCAGGCATTCGGTGGTCAATCGCTTTCAAAAAAGACTCTTCTGCGTCGGACATCTGAACAAGATATCCTTGAACGGCTGTGGGATCGACCCGTTCCACACCGGCTTGAACTTGTCCCTCTATTTGCTCGATCAGACTGGGAAGAACGTTGTGCCCGGACGTCATACTCGGCGCCTGTTGCTTCAGTAGCGCTTGAAGCGCGCGCAGAAACTCCACAGGAGTAAGACTCTGGCTCACTGCCTCGCCGACCGCACCGGTTTCCTCCTCTTCGAATGAGATACCCGTTGCCTGAGTCAATGCGATATGGATCTGTCCCAATTGCTTACAGAGGGCAAGAAAGTCTTGAACGGAGAATCGTTTCTGTGGGTCTCGGAGGGCCTCGATAAAAGGAATGGTTTCGAAACTGGCATTTTCGATGTCTGGAAGATTGATCGTGGCAGCCGATCCAGCGAGATTCGTCACTCCAG
>JAKDNQ010000235.1 GCA_030456405.1 Nitrospira sp. | reverse complement strand
AATGGTCTATTAGCAGGCTGTTGAAAAATGCCGCCAGCATCGTTCTCGCATCGCTTAGAGGCTCAACGTACCGAAGCGTACGCCTCGCCTCTTCGCTCGCTGCGGCCTTGCTGAGCAGCCTTTTTGAACAGCCTGTGGGCTACACTATCGTGAAGCTATCCGTTGTCTACGCTAGTCTCGCATGTCACGCGCTGTCAGGCGGATTCGTAAAGACGTGGGACACGGGAGCCGATCCCGCACAGGACTTCATACGGGATCGTGCCGATCCAGTCGGCCACTTCATCAGCCCAGATTGATTCCTCTCCCTGCTGGCCGATCAGCGTGACGGTCTCGCCGATTTGTACCGGCGCAAGGTCTGTGACATCCACCATGATCATATCCATGCAGACCAGACCGACGATCGGTGCGCGGCGTCCCTGAATCAAGACTGACCCGCGATGAGAGAGCCTCCGGCTGTAGCCGTCGGCATAGCCGATCGGCAGTACTGCGATGCGTGTCGGTCTCGTCGCAACGAAAGTGCCATTGTAGCTGACTGCCCCCCCTCGCGGCAGAGTTCGGAGTTGGACGATCGTGGTGTGTAGGGAGAGGACGGGTCTGAGATCGGGTGCGGGGACTGTGTCCGGCAAGGTGTGGTACCCATAAAGCATAATTCCTGGGCGCACAAGTGAAAAATGCGCGCCTGGAAACCTGACGATGGCGGCGCTGTTTGCCGCATGGACTAATGGAATGGTGAGGCCGCGTTGTCGGACCTGTTCCAGCACGGCCTCAAATGTTTCAAGCTGTCGTTCTGTGAAGGTGCTGTCTTTTCCGTCAGCGTCGGCAAGATGGGTCATCATACCTTCGACCTGGAGGGGATTTCGCAAGAGAGGGTCGTCGAGGAGTGACCCCAGCTCTTCAGGAGAAAACCCCAGCCTCCCCATTCCTGTTTCGACCTTGAGGTGAATTGGGTAGGTGGTCTGATGTGAGTGAACCGCCTTAGCCAATGCGGGAAGGCCGCGTCCGTCACTCACGACCGGGGTGAGTCGGTAAGCGATCAGGTCTGATATCTGTTCTTCGAAGAGGGCTCCGAGAACGACGATAGAGGTTGAGAGACCGGCTTGGCGGAGCGCGATGCCTTCATCGAGCGAGGCCACGGCAAGCCGTTCGATGCCCTGGCAAGCCAGCGCCTGAGCGGTCTCGACCGCTCCATGTCCGTAGGCATTGGCTTTGACGATCGCCATGACTTGGCAGCCTGGAGCGAGGTATCGCGTGATGCGAGAGAGGTTATGGGCAAGTGCCGCGAGATTGATGCTGGCGTAGGTGGGTAGCAAGGTCGAAATGGAGGTCACACTTCCATAATTTCTTGTTCTTTTTTCTTCACGACGTCGTCGATTTTATGAATGTACTGGTCGGTGAGTTTCTGGGTGTCGGTTTCGGACTTTCGCAGTTCATCTTCAGTTAATTTGGCATCCTTTTGCAGTTTCTTCAACTCTTCGTTGGCATCTCGCCGAAACCCCCGTATGACGACTTTCGTATCTTCGCCGTGCTTTTTGCAGATCTTGCTGAGTTCTTTGCGCCGTTCTTCCGTGAGCGGTGGAAGGGGAACGCGAATGATCTTTCCGTCGTTAGACGGTGTGATGCCGAGGCCCGATCCCGCCAGGGCCTTTTCAATTTCCTTGATCAGGGCCGGCTCCCAAGGCTGAATGGTGATGAGGCGGGCCTCAGGGGTCGAAATATTGGCCACCTGCTTCAACGGGGTCATTGTGCCATAGTAATCTACCCGAACCCCATCGAAGAGGGCGACCGATGCGCGCCCTGTCCGTAGGCCGGCCAAATCGCGCTTGAGATGTTCCAGCGCAGACTCCATCTTTTCGGTGTTTTTTTGGTGTATCGCAGCAGGGTTGGACATGAGAGACTCCCTGAAAAGTTAGCGGCGATCTGGGGTGACGACGGTTCCGATCGCTTCGCCGGTGGCGATGCGTTTGAAGTTGCCTTGTTCCTTCAAGTTGAACACGATGAGGGGAAGGTTATTGTCCATGCAGAGGCTGATGGCGGTGGCATCCATCACCTTCAAATCCTGATTCAATATCGAGAGAAAAGAGATTGTTGCATATTTCTTGGCGGAGGGGTTCTTGACAGGATCGGCATCGTAGATGCCGTCGACCTTGGTCCCTTTCATGATGACCTGGGCTCCGATTTCCATTGCCCTGAGCGCCGCTGCGGTATCGGTCGAGAAATAGGGGTTTCCTGTGCCGCCGGCGAAGATGACCACTCGTTTTTTTTCAAGGTGGCGAATGGCCCGCCGCCGGATATAGCCTTCGGCCAGTTGGCGCATTTCGATTGCGGACTGGACTCGCGTCATAATGCCGGTGCGTTCGAGCGCATTTTGCAGGGCCAAGGCATTGAGGACCGTCGCGAGCATCCCCATGTAGTCGGCAGAGGCGCGCTCCATACCGGACGCGCTCGCGGCAATCCCGCGAAAGATATTGCCGCCGCCGATGACTACGGCCACTTCGATGTCCAGAGCCACGACGGAGGCGATTTCCGAGGCAAGACCTTCAAGGATGGAGGGTTGGATGCCGTAGCCCTGCTCACCGGCCAACATCTCTCCGCTCACCTTGAGGAGGATGCGCCGATAGTTGGCAGAGTTCATGCTTCCCCTAATTGGTACCGGGTGAAGCGGCGGATGTTCATGTTCTCGCCGATTTTGGCTATTTTCAGCGCGAGGAGATCCTTAATCGTGACGCCAGGATCTTTCACAAATGACTGTTCGATGAGACAGCTTTCCTGGAAGAATTTTTCCAACTTGCCTTCGACGATTTTGGGCCATGCAGCTGGGGGCTTACCCATTTCTTTGGCCTGTCCCTCATAAATCGATTGTTCTTTCTCGATGACTGATGCGGGAATCTCCTCCCGTTTGACATAGGAAGGTTTCCCGGCAGCGACCTGGAGGGCTAAGTCATTGACGAAGACTTTAAACTCTTCGTTTCGAGCGACAAAGTCAGTCTCACAGTTGACCTCGATCAGCACACCGATTTTCCCGCCCATGTGGATATAGGCGTGCACCAGGCCTTGGTTGGTCTCACGGCCCGATTTCTTGAGCGCCGCGGCCAAGCCTTTTTGACGCAAATAATCGATGGCCTTCTCGACATCGTCGCTATTCTCGGTGAGCGCTTTCTGACAATCGAGAATACCGGCGCCGGTTTTTTCTCTCAGCTCTTTAACAAGGTGACTTGATCCAGCCATACGTGACGATCCTTCTCGGTAAACAGTAAGTGGTGCGAGTCGTGCCTGCGATGCCGGGCGTTACGACGCCGGCGCACTGGCAAAGTTGACAGCTGCGGCTTTGTCGCCTCCGGGCGGAACTGGTTTGAAATCTGCCTCTTCACGCTGTGTCCGTAAATGAGCGCCTTCAATACAGGCGTCGGCAATGCGAGAGGTGATGAGCTTGATGGAGCGAATGGCGTCGTCGTTTCCAGGGATCGGGTAGGTGATGCGGTCTGGATCGCAGTTCGAATCCAGGATTGCGATAACCGGGATCTCCAACCGGTTCGCTTCCTGCACGGCAATGTGTTCGATGCGGGTATCGAGGACAAAGACGGCTCCTGGGACGCCCCGCATATCCTTGATACCGCTCAAATATTTTTCGAGCTTCACGATTTCTTTCTGCATTTTCATGATTTCTTTTTTCTTCAGCCCGTATTGGCTAGGGTCTGCCAGCTTGGCTCCCATCTTTTTCATTTTTTCGATGCTTTTCCGGATAGTCTGAAAGTTCGTCAACATTCCGCCGAGCCAGCGTTGATTGACGAAGAACATATTGGCGCGCACGGCTTCTTCTTGAAGAATTTCAGCGGCCTGCCGTTTGGTTCCGACAAACAGGACCGATTGGCCGGCGGCGACCGTGTCGCGGACGAAGGCATAGGCTTGTTCCATCCGAGCCAGTGTTTGCTGAAGGTCGATGATATAGATGCCGTTGCGTTCTCCAAAGAGGAACTTCTTCATCTTCGGGTTCCAGCGATTCGTCTGGTGTCCGAAATGGACACCCGCTTCTAACAATTCCTTGATCGAAACCACTCCCATGCCTTCACCTCCCCTCAAGACTTGCAGAGCACCTACTATACGCAGGCGAGGGGGACTGGCCCCCTTATTCTCAAGTCGAGCGACGTCCGTGACGTCGATGTGAATTTGATACTGTTCCTTCACCTCGCGTGATTGCGCGGAAAGGAGACGACCCATAACCGTAACAGCCTTGGCACGCTAGCATGGCGACGCTCAGTTTGCAAGACCAGAGCCGTTCAACTGTCAAGCCCAAGTAGACATGTCCTCTTCCTCCCAAAGTAGAAATGTCCGGTTTAGGTTCTCGCCACCGTCGC
>JAKDNQ010000234.1 GCA_030456405.1 Nitrospira sp. | reverse complement strand
TTTTTGCGCCTGCGACGCCTGGCTTTCTTTTCTCTCACTTAAGGGTGTGTCAGGATCTTGGCGCGGACTTTCGCCGGAAGAGCGAAACGTTAGTTTGATTTCGAGGGCAGGGAATCGGAAGAGGATATGGTTTTTCTTTTCTCTTCGTCTTTCTCAAGGGGTAGCCTGGTTTGGTCCCCAACTGCGCGCATCGAGCGACCATCATCTATCTAATTGGCCTTCCAAGCTCGCTTGCTTTTCCTCTTTTGGAATGACACCCGTGTTGGTCCCACTGCGGCCGTCGAACGAGCACATTCTGATCGTGCGCGTTCCGGGAGCAAGGGAACGGCACGGGTGTCATTCCACTCCTATTATCGTGGGGGCTCTGCGAGCAAGAAGAACGGTCTGCCTGCTCCCTCGCATCCATCTGAGGCCGCGCGCTGCCTCAGCCCCACAACAGTTATTCGATCCGATTAATCATCTCTCCACTTAAGGGTGTGTCAGGGCCTTGGCGCGGACTTCCGCCGGAAGAGCGAAATTCGCAAGCTGGCTTTGTGGGGAAGGAAAGCTGGAACTGACCGAGTTTTTCTCTTCGCCTCTCTAAGGGGTGGGCTGGCTGATCCCCGACTGCGCGCGTCCAACGAGGGCCTTCTCCCCTCTATCCCTCTCCGTCGCGGATGGAACGGATGCGCGTCGAGGCAACACCATAGCGCCAAAGAATACCAGGAGGCATGATACGGAAAGCAGGCGACGCCATGCTGCCCGAAGGGCAGCGTTTCATAGGAGCCTGCGGGGAATGAGCGGAAGATTCAGTCAGCCGACCGAGCGCAACGCATTATGGTGTTGCCGAGATCGCGCGCCGTTCGTCAGCCGCGACTCCCCTCCTTCTTTTGCGGCTCCAACATCTTCTCCCCCTTCTTGAACACGGCGTAGATCGCCTGCGAAGGACAGGCATCCAAGCAGAGGCGGCAGCTTTCCAAGCAGCGGGAAGGATCGAACTTGTAGGGAGGGGTTGAGAGCCAGGCGCCGGTCGGGCAGATCGGAACGCAGACGGCTTGATGGGTGCAGCGGTCGGGATGGCGGACGAGGTGATCGCGAATGACCATCATAGGTTTGACTCCTTCAAAGAGACCCTGGGAAAAGATGTCGAACATGTTTCTATCAGGGAGGCTGTCACTCACTTCCACTCCTTCACAAGTTCTTTCAAGCGATCTTTCAATTCAGGATGCTGCTCCAGATTATTGTGAATCGCTCCAAGAATCTTCTCGACCCTGGCAGACTTGAGGGCGTCTTTGTCTTTCTTGACCAATCGATCATACTCCACATAGGCCGCTTGATGCGTCGGCTCAAGCAGCGTCCGTGCCACAGCCAATGCCTCGCCCAACTCGTACGGCTCCGACGCCATCGCGGGAACGATGGTAAAGGCGCCATCGGTGCACACCAACACTGCCGCCCCCTGTTTCGCCTTGAGCGAGATAACAGCCTTGACGGTTTTTCCCGTCAAGGCCTCCCAGTTGCCGAGTAGCCCAGGAAACTGCTTCATGAAGGCCACCTTTTCCAGGTTGGCTTTCCACTTCTCTTCAACGGCCATAACGATCCTTGTGATACGAAGCTACGATGTGAGCGGAGGGACGGTCGTGGGAGCTGGGTGATCGGGCATAATGAGACGGGTCACGACCTCACCTTTGATAACGTGACGCTCCATGATTTCTGTCACGTCGGCTTCGGATTTGACTTG
Source organism: Nitrospira sp. (assembly GCA_030456405.1). The sequence continues at coordinate 2,644 of JAKDNQ010000234.1, read as the reverse complement.
ATACCACACGCCTTCTGGATAGATCACCACACTCGGCCCTTCGGCGCAATGATCGAGGCACCCAGCTTTATTGGCGCGAACGACGTCTTTTAAATCCAATCGCTTCGCTTCTTGTTTAAAGCGGGCGTGAAGCGCCTCAGAACCAAGCTTCGAGCAGCTCCCACGAGGATCGTCGGGGCTCCGTTGATTCGTACAGACGAAAATGTGGCGTTTGTATCCGGACATGAGCGATCGTGGCCTACGCTGTCACCGTGATGGTATGAAGTCGTTCGAGTAACCGTGTCACCTCGCCACGCGCGAGCAGCGCTGAATGGGTCTGTGCGGCATCAAGCAGGGAGACGATCTCTCTCACCCGCAACGTCGCGCGCTGGAACTCATCGGACTTCGACAGTTCAGAAGTCTGCCCGGACACAAGCTTGTCGGTCTCGGCAGAAATGTCTCGGAAGTCCCGCTGGAGATTTTTCTGCATCGAACAGCTTTCGCAGTACCATTTAGGGCTTTGATCGGTCGATGGAGACAATCGATCATAGGTTCGGCCAAAAAAATCCTTCCCGAGCGATAACTTCATAAGCGCGGCGCCGGTCGCGCCGCAGGCATTGCAGGACCCAGCTGCAGAATCCATAGAGCCTCCCTCTGTCGAGCGTGAGCTGAAGAGCGGGCGAATCTTACACCAGGCTTCCGCGCACTGTCCACTTGGCGGGGACGCCCCAGGAATTCCCCCGTGCATGTTCACCACGATTGTATAAGTATATAATGAGACGGATCTCAGAATCGAATGCGCAGGGAGGAGTGGCCGTGATCATCGGGGTCCCAAAAGAGATCAAGGACCATGAATATCGCGTGAGTGTCACGCCCGATGGGGTGAGGGCATTGCGGCAAGCCGGCCACGAATCTTGGATCGAACGATCGGCTGGAGTCGGCAGCGGCTACTCAGATGAGGACTACCGGAGGGCCGGCGCTACCATGGCAGAATCGAAAGAGCAGCTGTTTCAACAGGCAGCGCTCATCGTGAAGGTCAAGGAACCGTTGCTGTCTGAATGCCGCTTTTTCCATCCTGGCCAGGTCCTGTTTACCTATCTGCATTTGGCGTCCCTTCCTGAGCTGACCAAGGCCTTAATGGCAGCGAATATTACAGCCATCGCTCGCGAGACGGTCAAAGAAAAGGATGGCAGCCTTCCGATGTTGCGCCCGATGAGCGAGATCGCAGGACGACTGGCGGTGCAAATCGGAGCACAGTATTTGGAAAGGTCTCACGGGGGGCGTGGTGTGCTATTGAGCGGAGTGCCAGGTGTCGAACCGGGAAAAGTTGTGGTGCTCGGCGCTGGGGTAGCCGGCGCTTCCGCAGTGCGGATTGCCGTGGGCATGGGAGCGCAAGTGACGGTGCTCGATCTGAATATCCAACGGTTGCAAGAGTTGGATAATCTATACCAGGGCCGAATTACCACCAGCATCTCGACGCCGCCTGTTGTGGAGCAAGCGGTGATGGAAGGAGATCTAGTCGTCGGGGCAGTATTGGTGCCTGGTGCGCGCGCGCCCAAGGTGGTAAGTCGAGCATTAGTCGGACGGATGAAACCTGGGTCGGTCATTGTGGATATCGCGGTCGACCAGGGTGGGTGTTGCGAAACGACAAAGTCGACGACTCATTCTGAACCCGTGTACGTGGTGGATGGCGTGACTCACTATTGCGTGACTAACATGCCCGGCATTGTGCCTAGAACTTCAACGCAGGCGCTTACCAATGTCACATTGCCCTACTTGCTTCGATTGGCCGCTGAAGGCGTGACTCAAGCCATTCGCTCGGATCCTGGGCTAGCGTGCGGCGTGAACGTGATGGATGGGAAGATTACCTGCCAAGCCGTCGCCGATGCCCATGGCTTGCGTTTCGACCCTCTGATATAAGACAATCCCCGCTCCCGTTGTGATGCTGTTGATTTTGTCGGGGCGTAGCGCAGCCCGGTAGCGCACTGCGTTCGGGACGCAGGGGTCGGAGGTTCGAATCCTCTCGCCCCGACCAAACCAAGCTCGCTCGTGCCGCCCGCTCATTTTCGTTTTGTCGAGTCTGATGCGGGCGGATAAACCCTTCAGTGTCTTCGCTTCCGCCAAATCAAGCTAGCTCGACCCGGAGCCTATTCCAGCCCGCATTATTCATGAAGGTTCGTCGCGAAAGCGTGCAGACGCGAAGCGAGGCGGGCACTCGGAGCTGTGAAGCCTTGAGGCATACTCACGTAGTATGTCGAATGGCTGAACAGCGAGACTGCCCGTCGCAGCCGTGTATCCGCGCTTGCAGCAGAAGCTTCATGAATTATGCGGGCCAGTATTGAGGCGACGGGATAAACCAAACTTGCTCGTGCCGCGGGTCGACGTAATCTCTCCGGTTCACATCCATAAAAATTTTAGTTGCGCGCTGAAAAATCGCGCTATGCCGGCGTGCCTCGAATCTCTTCCGGCGTTTCCTTTTACGCTTCAACACCATTGGCCCAAATGCACTCGCGCAGAATCGCAAAACGCGTGACGCCTCTGCAGAGGTATGAGAGTATCCGTTCATTGAATAGGGGTCTTGTACTGCGCTGTCTGTCTGAATGTATGGCTGAACAGATTGAATCGATAGTGCTCCGAGCGAGGCTGTCGGTGAAAGGAAAGGTTC
>JAKDNQ010000006.1 GCA_030456405.1 Nitrospira sp. | reverse complement strand
CGGAAACACAGACCATGGCAGATCTCAAGACAACATGTCCGATCGAGTATCATGTGAAGGGGACAGTCTTGCTCTTGAAATCTCACCGATGGTTGGTAGAAGTGGCCATTCCAGAAGAACCCGGGACACAATCGTTTGTCTATCGGTGGGGTCAAGCCGATGCCCGAGTTGGCGACCACATCGTGCCGATTTCGTATGGACCAGTCGGCGGAGCGTAAGAATTGGTATTATGAGACCTCCGACAGCAGATCGGACGGACGAATCGGTGAACTTCTGTTGCGCAAGCGAGTATTCGAAATCTCAGCTAGCTCGGCGAAAGGCCGGCTGTTGCCCCTCTGAAGCCATTCTTCCTGCCCCTATCCTTGCGCACCGTCATATGCCGGCCTGATTCGATAGCGAGCCAAGGTGCGTCGGTCAGGTTTGTGTCTGCCCTGGAACCTCCAACCATGGAAATGTTCAGGGCGTAAGTACGGGGCTTGGGTCGATATGGCCGGAAGGGAGGCAAGGCCTATCCCGGGAGTAGCTGGGCAGTATGGCTGAATGAACGGCGCTTCGGAAGGCAAAGTCATAGGTCGAAGCTTATACCCCAATTTATTTACGGTCAGAATAAGATCTTGAGCGGTTGTATTAGAATTGAGCTTTCGACGGAGTAAGCAAATATGCACGTCGAGGACATGAGGAACTACAGCGACGCCTTCACCCCACACATGGTCGAGTAACGCTGTTCTTGAGAGATAATGGCTGGGGGCGACCACGAGACTTTCAATGATGCGAAATTCCGTCGCAGTCAATTTGACAGGCTTTGCTCCCACTGTGACTTCGTGCTTGGGAATATCAATGGTGATGTCGTCTGCGACATAGCGCTCAGGTATAACCCGCTCCCATTGCTGCCGGCGAAGAACCGCTCCCATAAGGGCGATAATCATGAGGGGACTCGCGTTGCATACCGCCCTGGCGGCGCCATCCTCGATATCCATAGCACAATGTTGTTCATAACAGGCTTCTGTGTGATACATGACGGTTATGATGGGGGGAGGAAGAGGCATCTCATGATGCAGTCGGGAAAATCCCGATTCCCGCCGATCGACGACGATAATCGCTGGATTGATATCTTGCGCAACATTGAGGCCTTCTTCCTGACTCCGGACCACATGAATTCCATAACCGGCCTTAAGCAACGCACGTTGGAAACGATCTCTCAGGCGCTCATTATTGGTGACGAGCAATACAGAACCTGTGGAAATATTGGCCATCATGATCTGTTCCCCCTCTTGTGTTACACACGCATGATCTAATGCATTCGATTCTGCTCCAGGCGCGATCATTTATTTGTCGGCTCGTTGAACGGGGACGGGGAGGGAGGAATGCCGATCTTGCTCAAAAATACGACCGAACCCGAGAGCATGGAGCTTTCGGCGAAGTGTCTAATCCATACATCACAGCGATTGGTGTTGATTTCGACCGAAGTCCCTACCACCCAAGACAGCGTCGCAGTGCGGTTGGTCTTGATGAAGGTGGAAAGATTCACATTGCCGACGTTGAGCGCCACGAGGAGTCCATCGGGGATTGCTCGTACGGATAGGATGGTTGCTCGTAACCAGACCGAGGATGGCTGAGAATCTACGAAGGGGAAGGACGAACGAGATGACCTCTTCTGCCGGCAGGAGCGACTGACGGGTTGCACGCGTACCTGTTGTGGATCGACCACGATATTGACCGTGTCCCATGTCGTCAGAAAGGCGGTTCCAATCACCGGGCCGACGCTATTGAGGGTGATATTGTCTCGATGGACCTTGACGGTCGTGATGCGATCGTGGTTGGTTCGCTCCACCAGCACGACTCGCCCGATCCATCGGTTCCTCCGTTGCTTGCCACGACGAAACCCGCCGGATTCCAGTTGAACAGCTTCCGCGGGAATTGTGATGCGGACGGTTTGACCGATCTCGATGGCGTCGTGAGCGGGGAGGGGAGCCTGCCAACGCACGCGCACATCCGTTCGTTCACCGACGCGAATCCGCAGCGTCGTTCGAATCAATCCCTCCCTCCGGGAGATGACGACCCCCGAAAGTACATTCAGAAACTGTGACGGATGTCCCGTTTCATCGGCGGAAACCGACCATTGGCTGTTGGAGAAATCGTTTCTTTCCGACACCCCCTGCTCCACATGTGGCATAAAGATCTCCTTATGTGCGGACCGTTTCGCCCTATCGGCAAACTGCGCGTCCCTTCAGCAACGACTAAAAGAATACTTGGTACTGTAGCCTGATCGCGTTCTCGACTAAGGTGCCGCCGATACTGTCTACTGGAATGGATGCGTTCGGAAAAATAGGCCCCCCTGATGTATTGAGGAGCGGCAGCGGATTGCTTCGACCGATCGCATATCCGCCTGTTCCCATGGCGATGTTGGTGAAAGTGAGTTGAATCGCATGATCGTAGGTGCCGTTGATGAACCAATTGATTGAGACGTCAGCCTGTTTGATCAGATCGTCCGCCGCGTTGGTATCGGGGTCCCAATAGGAATAGCGCGCGGCGACTTCGACGTAGCGCGGAATAATGTAGTAACCGCTTTGGACATACCAGCCGAATGCGTTTCCAAGCTCACCTGGGGCTCGTCGGGTGCAGGAGAATGGAGATCCGGCAATGAATCCTTCTCCTCCTGGCGCGAGTTGCTGTGAGAACTCGACGCAAGGCGCGCCGTTATCGTGACGGATCACATTCTTGTAATAAAACTCTCCCTGCAGAGAAAACCCGCGGTATTTGAACACGCTGTCCACCGCCCACGTGGAATAGTCCACCACGCCCCAGCCCAGTTGGCGGCCATTCCCTCCTGCGGCGATGAGCCGGCGAACGTTTAGATTCGCAAGATCGGTTCCGATAAAGGCGTTGTTCGTGCTGGTGTTGATACTGGGATTGTAAGCGTAGCCGCCGCCGACGGAGAATTGCGGCGTCTGCGAGTACACGAGATCCCCTTCGCCGTATCCCGGCCGACCCATGACATTCCAGTTCAACCGACCGCTGAACATCAGTCGATTCAGGTCCCGGCGAGTGTCGGCATTCAAGTTTCGTTGAAGGGGAATCGTAAGATTTAGGTTATTGGCATTATCCGAGCAATTAATATCGCCGGGAGGAAGCGGTATGGTAGGGGGTTGCTGGCCACCGGGACAGCCTTGCGTGATCTGTTCACTCTCAAAATTCCCGAGCCGGGTAAAGCTGGGCCCCGCTCCGCCGAAGACCCCGAGGTAATAATTCAATGGATATCGCTCTTCATCGTTCATGATCGTGAGGCCGATGTCTCGTCGATTCAATCCGCTCGCGGTAAAGGCGTCACTGACTAGCGCGCGTTCGGCAAACTGCATCGACGCCGTGGAATTGATTTGAGCGCGGTTGAACCAGACTTTGTATTGACCGACCTGGACCTGCGCCCAAGAGATTTTGGTATTTATCAGATAATAATCGTAGAGCTGGATGGCCGCCTGCGTTTGCGAGCTTTCACTTGCCCCGTCGGCCCGGATCTGGATGAAGTATTTCATGGAGGGATCGAAGACGTGTCCCATGAAATAGAGTCGAGCTCGGCGAAGATTGATCGACGTCGCCTCCTCCTCAGACCGGCTCACGCGGTAATCGCCGAATACGCCGATCAAGTCAGGAAAATTCTTGCCGTCGCCGGGATCGCGCCAGGCCTCATTCCGGCTCCGTTCTATGAACTGAATGGCCACCCGTCCGCGAATTTTCAACAGAAATAAATTATCGTTCGTTCCCATGTTGAAGCCGCGGTCGTACCACATCTTAAAAGCAGGTTGGCGGAGATAGGCCTGCTCTTCATAGTCCCGCATGAGACCCGCATACCGCTGCTTGGTGATGCGCCCTTGCGTCAAGGCTTCATCCAGTAAATATTTCGTGACCGGGTCCATCCCATCCGCTGTCGCTGGGGGGAGATCCCGCGCTGTCGGGCGAGCGGTTTCTCCCCCGATGGCCGTACCACCATACAGCACCATGGCCCACATGCTCGTACACACCATGAAGGCGAGGACAACCGTTCTTGGCGCGCGCCTCGTTCTCGTTGACATGCCGATCGAAACCCCCATGTTCCTGTGACTTCCCACATTAGCAATGGCTTCGCGTTCATGGGGACCTTTCGTGGGCTCCAATCCGAGAGCAACGTCGTCAGATCCTTCTGTGCTCAGGGCGAAGTGTCTCCGCGAAACAAGCTCAAATCGACGGCATACTCATTGAGACTCGGATCTGTCACATACATCCGTGCTGGTTCAAAGTAGATCAAGTATGCCCGCTCAGGGGTCCATGGAGTGGGATAGCTACGATCGTAGGCGCTCGATTTGCGGATCGGTTGCTCCACATGAAAGTAATCGACATGCAGATGAAAGTAGCGATCCTGTACCTTGACCCACCCTCCCGTGACATCGCGCCAGTACAAGGGGTTACGGCCGGGCAAGAGCACTTCAAATCGAATCCGTTCGCGAAGCCCTACTTTTTGTAAGGCCTCACGAAGGATCGGGACCAGCGCATCGAGTTCACTCTCCCAAAACAGTTTTCTGGCCGGTACGCTGTCTGCCAGCAGATGAACCGGAACTCGCGACAACATGCGAACAGAAAACCCGCGCAAAAGACTCGTCAACTGTTCGTTCGAAAAGTCGGTCGGACTGGTGTGAGTTGCGGGATGGGCGTCAAGGTCCGTCTCCATCTTGACCACGACGCGATCGTCTTCGTGCAGCACCCTCGTCGTTTCCGGCAGCCGCGCACAGCCGGTCATGACAGTTCCAAGAAAAGAAAGGAGGACGACGAGTATCGAGGCATTGAAATGGAGGAGTGACGACATCTCTAACCACGCCCTGTTCGTTCCTGAGGTGAAAAGTGCGTCACGTAAGGTAATAAGATGTACATAATAAGTTACATAAATGTCAACTATACAAACTGCAATTCTGCTACAGCACAGATGGTATGCCGAACTATATGCTCTATTCATAGGTCAATAAGCATGATGAGATGAATATTGGATGTCTATCGATTATGTTACAGAACTATCAAATTACATCTGGAACATTGACATCGTGACATCTATACACCTATACGTATCAAGCTGGGTGTGTAGCCGAGGCGAGAGATTTGGCCGACAACTGAGCGTTCAGGGGAGAGGTGTGCTCGTTCAGAGGAAGCGCGGTTAAAGTGGTGAAGAGATCGAGAAACATGTTCACTCGGCTTACCCACAGCCTGGGGAGCATTATTCTTCTATTGATAGGCCTGGGTGTTCCCGTATCCGTGCCGGCGCAGTCGACGAGCGCCATCGATCCGGTCGTGCAACTGGGAAGCGGCACAGTTGCGGGGCTCGGGACCTCGCAGATCACGGTGGATCAGACGACGCAGCTCATGGGAATACAGTGGGACAGTCTGGGAAACAATGTGGGCGAGGTACTCCAATTCAACCAGCCGTCGGCGAGCGCCGTTGCTCTCAATCGGGTTGTCGGGGCCGATCCGAGCCAATTTCTAGGGTCGGTGTTCGCCAATGGATCGGTCATCGTGATCAATCCCAACGGCGTGTTCTTCGGTCCTCACTCGCAAGTGAACGTCAACGGGCTTATAGCATCCTCCCTGAATATCACAGATGCCGATTTCATGAACGGCCGGCATGCCTTTCAAGGGGCAGCGACCAATGGCGCGGTGCAAAACGAAGGCCAAATTTCGGCCGGTCCCTTCGGCGTCTATCTCCTGGCGCCGAACGTCACGAACAACGGCGTGATCAGGAGCCCGAACGGCCACATTGCCTTGGCTGCCGGTACGACGGCCTATTTGTCGAATCGAGCGGACGGGCGCGGGTTTCTTGTGGAGGTCAATGCGCCGGCCGGCGAGTCGCGAAACCTTAAGGATCTCATCGCCGATGGTGGGCAGGTCAGCATGATTGGACGGCTGGTCACTCAGAGCGGACTCGTGCAGGCGAACACGGTTCGGCAACAGAACGGGAAAATCCATCTCGTGGCGACCGACCGGGTTGCGCTCACAGCCGGTAGTGTCACAAGCGCCAAAGGCGGCGCTCAGGGCGTCTCGGATGGCGGCGCCATCCTGGTGAAGTCGGACCTGACGGCCGGTCATACGAAGTTCGAGCAAGGCGCCGTGCTTGACAGCTCCGGTGGAGTGGGCGGGGGAAATGGCGGGTTTGTTGAGGTCAGTGGATCGAGCGTCGCCCTCGGCGGCCGGTTTGTCGCGACTGCTGTGCAGGGCTATCGTGGGGGGCGGTTCCTCATCGATCCCACCGTCGGCACGCAAACGGTTACGACGGCCGATCTTCAAGGCTTTACCGGCAGCGGAGCCTCGGATGTGGAATTTCGGTCACCCCCTGGAACCAATCTCACTGTCAGCATCAATCCTGCATTTAGTCTTGCGCCGGTTGTCGACCCGACCACCGGGACAGTCCTGTCAGGATGGGCCCTCCCCCCAGGACAAGAGGGCTTCCTTCGGTTCACCGCAGGAAACGATTTGATCTTCTCACCCAATGTCGGAATTTCAAATGGACAGGTTTCCGGGCCCTCTGCGGGCAGTTCAGCGGCGAAATGGAGCTACGTGCTCACCGCGGGGAACGACATTCTGTTTGACAGCACGAGACTCTTCGCGGGTGGTGGGGGGAATATCTCTCTCAATGCCATCAGAGATATCAAATTGGTCCCCGATACGGGCGGAGGACATACAATTTTGCAGACGTTTTCGGGGGACATTTCGATTGTTGCCGGTCGCGATCTCATCGCGCCGAGCGCCTTTCAAGGTCAGACACCCAGTCCGACAAATAGCTACTCGGGAATTCGATTGGATGGAACCGGCAATCTCACGATCACGACCGGTGAGGATTTTCTCGGCGGGATCGTCAACGGCTTGCCCACCGGTCCCGGCTTCGTGCTGTCCGATGGAAAAGCCAGAATCAACCTGGGAGGAAATCTCGGCGCTCCGGATAATTATGCCAATTTTACAATCGGGACTCAAATCACGGACAGCAGCACGAACACGAGCCGTCTCGGACTGGCAACCGTCAGCGTGACAGCGCAGAACAACATCTATTTCGGCTTGATGCAAGATCGGGGATTGGTGGACAGAGTTCCAGGACAACCTGGAGCGGTCTTGGTGACCGCCAATCCCAACAGTTCTGTGAACCTCCTGTCGCACCAAGGCAATATGTATTTGCAGCCTCCCGCCCCAGGGTTTGGGTTTGGGGACATCAGACGGAACGTCTACCCGGCGTCATTCAGCGCCTCAGCGCCGAATGGAGATATTTTCATTCAACGGTTGCTGGAGTTCTGGCCCTCGCCGGTCGGGACCATCCTGTTCTTCGCCGGTCGATCCATTGTGGGAACGGCCAATCAAGCAGATCCGGCCGGCATCAGCCTCTGCCGCTTCACGTGCGGCACGGAGGTCAATCCGATTGCTCACGTTCCCAGATCGATCACGCTGAGCGCCGCAGGCGGCGACATCAGCGATCTCAAACTCGATCTCGTCAACTCGTATCGGAAAATCGTGACGATCTCCGCAGGGCGCGACATTCGAAACATCTTTGGCGCCATGGCAGCGCCCGATTTCGGGAATGATGCCATGGGACATCCCATTCCTGCCGTGAAGATCGCGGCGAAACGCGACATCGATTTATCCGGCCGCGACGCATTGGATTCCGGGTTTATTTTTGGAGGAACAGGCTTGGTCAAGCTGACAGCCGGAGGGACCGTCGATTTGGCCGCGAGCCGTGGCATTACCTTTCGTCTCGATCCCGAGCAAGTCACGTCCGATGCCGACAAGGGAGGGTTACTGGACATTGGCGTCGGCGGCGACGTCAAGATGACCCAGTCACGCATCATCAGTAATAACGGCGCGAGTCTGTTCATCCACGGATTGGACGCTGCGGCGCCGGGAGCCGGAAACATCGCCACGGCAACGAGCGCAATCCTTGGAGTGGTCACGGTCAACGGCCGGCAGGTATTAGCCGTCGCCGGCAATCCGGTTCTCGGTCATGACGGAATCACCGCGATTCCCGTGGATGCGAGCAATACAGATCTCGTCGGGAGGATCGGCAGCCCTGTGTACCTCGCCGGCGGCAAGCCGGTCCTGGACGCAGGTGGATTGCCCGTCGTGGTCGGGCCGAACGACGCCGTGCTCGGCAGGACGGTGCTGGTGGTGAACGGAACTGCAGCGCTAGGTATAAACGGTAAGCCGATCGTCGTGGATGCTGCTGCTTCCTCGGTTGTCGCAGCCGGCGATCTCGTGCAAGGCGTGGTCGTGCTCGACCGGCCTCTCGTTCAGCTGGCCGATGGTGCGGTCATGTTGGTGACGAACGGAAAGACAGTCTTCTCTGCTCCGCCCGGCAACGGCGCTATCGATGGCCGGCCGAACGTGGTCAACGGGACGTTGACGCTTCTCGTGAATGGGAAACAGGTCGACATCGTCGAACCCGTCGGCGGATCGGTGAACATCGGAACGAATCGCAACAGCGTGACGGACCAAACCGGTATCGTCACGGTGCGAGGCGGCGCAATCGATCTGAAGGCGGCCGGAAACATCGACGTGAATCTGTCTCGGATCGCCACGTTGGGCGGCCGCGATATCACCCTCACCTCAACGGCAGGCGACATCAATGCGGGAAGCGGGGCGCGCACGGATGTCACGCTGTTTCCGATAGAAGAGATCGCGCCGGACGGCACGCTGATCAAAACGTTTTTCAGTGTTCCCGGGAGCGGCATTTTCACCTTTTCTCCCAAAGACGGCAATCTGCCTGATATTCCGCCTTTTAATCCCATTTCCCCCTTTGAAGCGACGGTGTTCTTACACCAATTCCTCGGGCACGACGTGAGCCAACTGGAACCCTTGGCGCCGGCTGCTCATGAGGCCTGGCTGAATCAGTACAAGCAGAGTACGGAACAGTTGTTTGCCGGTTTTAAGCTCGGCGACATTCGTCTCACTGCCGCGCACGATGTCATCGTGCCGCCTGCGGGCATTCGGGGGCGGAACGTGACGATCAACGCCGGCCATAATCTCGATCTGCAAGGGGGACTGATCAGGGGCATCACAGACGTGAATGTCGGAGGCCAGCTGGTCGGAAGCTTGACGAGTTTTGTCGGAGTGTTTGTCGTCAATCTCGGTGGCATCTCAGGCGGCGCGGGCGGAACCACACTGGGACTTGGATCTATCAGCGACTCCGTCGGGTCGGTCACCACCAGCTCATCGGTGACGGCGGCCGCGTCCACGGTCTCAATGACCACTCAAAAAGTCGATGATGTGGCAACACCCAAGGTCATAGCGAGGGCCTCCGATAAGCAAGCTGGACATGGGACCAAGACCGCTTCGCTGCGGATCAGAGATAAGGTCAGAGTCAAGGTGGAAACGAAGGCGGAAGAGCCAGGTGAGTAAGAGCGGAGGGTGACAACGGTGCGTAGTGAATTCCGTTCATGCAGCCATGCGCAAGGGTCGCATGACTGCGGTGAGCATGAGATAAACCAGGGAGGAGGTGAGGCTGAGGCATCATGAGAGGGTTGAGTGTCTGAAGGCAAGGTCGTGTCAAAAAACGCGATGGCGTGACGGACCGACGCGATTCGTCATGCTGGAATCGGAAGGAGAACAATATATGCAACGCGCTCGATGGTTGAGAAAAGCCAAGGTGCTTGTGGGGGTGATGGCCACCGTCGCCGGGATAAGCGGTCTTGCGACCGAGGCCCGAGCATTTGAGTTCAACCCTGGGGACTTGATTCTGGTGATGTTTGGTAACGCCCAGGAATACTATCGCAACCTGGGTCCCGCGGCGAGCTTACTGGCTCCCGGGGCCCAGACTCAATTCGATCTCAGCGAAAGTTCCCTGAATCCGCTGTCGGCCACTGCCGGTGTCGAACCGGTCCAATATACGCTGTTGAGCAGCGAAGGGACGACGGTATTTGACGTATTTATCAACCACGCTTCCCAAAAGACGTCGGCCGAGATCGTCGCCTCACAGAGCAACAATGGTGTGGGCCCATTAAACTCGCTCATCACGGGATGGAGAGAGAACATTGGCACGACCACAGGACCCGGTTCGGAAATTGTGCTCCCTGCTATCGATCCAGCCTCATGGACCACTACGTTCGGCATTGGTGGATCGTTGAGCGGCACCTGGACCGGCGGCGGCATGCAAGGATCGTTGGGCACTCTCCTCACAATGATTCAAGGAGACGCTTACGTGGATGCGACTCAGGAGAGGAATGTCCTTTCGGATGTCGGGAAGGCTCTGCTTCTCGCGAACGGACCATTTAATCTCTGCGGCGGCGGCGGCTGTACACCAGCAGCCGTGCCTTTGCCGACGGCAGTGGTGCTGTTTGGGACAGGCCTTGCCGCCCTGGTCGGGATTGCGCGGCGCAAGTTTATGGCGTGATGTGGTTGCCGCCCCACCAGGCGGCAACCCAAGCCGGTTTCGGCCTCTATACGCCCATGTAATTTTTTGTACGAATGAAGGAGCGCAAATATGAAATGTATGAAAGGCAAAAATTCTGTCATGGCTCTCATGGCCTTGGCATTGCTGGCGATACCCATCGGGATGCCCGATGACGCCGCAGCCGATATGAACGTTGTCGGGTCCACGCATGGACAAGCGTACCAAGGCGTCGCCAACCCGGATGGCGGCCCGGCGGCTTCGATCCCGCTGAGTCTCTGCGATGTCGGTGGGCCGACGCCGGATCGTTATCAGAACGCGGCCAATATTGCAGATCTGACGGACCCCCTGATTCTCATGCCGGCCAATACGGCCATCGTCTGGAGATGTACGGTCAATGGGACTCCAAATTTTCTCTTCCGATATACGGGCGGGTTTACCGGCAAGGCCTATGGCAATATGAAGGCGGCGCTCGGCAGCACGGCATCAAAATTTACCTCGATTGTTCCGGGCGGCGCCGGCTGCGTTGCCGTTGCGGGAGGATTAAAAACAGATCCGGGAACAGGCAGAACATACAATAGTTTTCAAAACTGCACGGAACGTGTGCTGGTGCCCGCGAATTTTGGCACGGGGGATACGAGAGGGACCGACTTCCAGCCATCCATGTGCGACCCAAGTTCGAATCCTCCCTGCGCACAGCCGATTACGGATACGGGAATCACGTCGTTTCCGATCACGGCGACTCCGTTCGTGGTCATCGTAGGCAATGGCGTGCAAAAGTGCACTCCAGGCTCGAAAGTTGCCGCCGGTAAAATCTCTTTGACCCGTGTGCAGGTCGAAGCGATCTTCAGCGGGCAGGTCGCGACGTGGAACCAGCTTGGCTACTGTGTCTACCCGGTGGCGCCGCTGACGCCTCCTGACTCCAGTTTGGGGGCCGGCGCGGGAGCGCTCTCACCCGGCGCCGCGTTTAATGGAGGAATCAACCAGAGCATCGTCACCTGCTCGCGGCCAACCACGGCTGGGACCCGCATTATCTATGACGCGGTCTTTCATAAAGACGTTCCTGAAATCGCCTTCGGGACCGTTGGGCCGCCCTTCGTGGGCGATTTCAATTACCTGGCCCGAACGGTTTCAGACGGACTGGCTTGTGTCCAAGGAAGGTCTGCGGCGCCGGTGTCGCAAGCGAATATGAACGCGATTGTCTACAATCGCGCCGATGAAGGGGCAGACCCCCTCGAATTCTCGGCAGGGAATGTCGGACGGATGCGCGGCGGATACCCGGTGCCAATCGACGGTTTGCTGCCCAGCGACTATGACCCTCCTGCGAACGTTCTCAATCCGTCTGATGCGGACCGCGCGGTCTCGCAGAAGGAATTTCGCTGCGGCCGGTATCTCTTCTGGTCGGACTGGGTAGGGATTCAGCGGACGGTTCCTGACGCCAACCAGGCGCTGTGGAACGAATATGTGGCGGCGATTGGGACTCTCCTTCCTAAAACGAGGAGCGGATACTTTTGGGCGCGCAATGTGCGGCAACCTGGACAAACGGTCAACACTGAGATGTTTGTGCAGAAGGGACAGACCGCCGGACCGATCACCTTTAATGACGGTGACCATCCGGCCTGCTACTAGGGAAGGGGAAGGGGATGGACGTGATTGAGCCGTGGGAACCAGGAACGGCCGATCATCCCGCCTGCCGATAAGACAGAAAGATCAGTGGAGATGCTGGGGAGGCAGAGCGCTTACGCTCTGCCTCCCCAGGTGTTATGACACGACGAGTGCTCATGTGCTGTGTTCGGTATTGAACCTGCCGGCGCCCGCTCCGCTCCTCGCCGGCGTGCGGTTCTTTGCGACTGGATTTGCGCTGATGGGCGGACTCTATCGACGGAAGTTCCGCGGGATGCCGGCTGGTCGCAACAGCGGATCGGCGATTGCAGCAGAAGTGCTCATGAATAATGCGGGCTAACTGACTGGTCGCTGTGGGGAGGGTTTACTTCTCCACATCGGAACCGTAACGCGCGCGTCACTGTGGTTCTGCGAGATGCCCATGCGGTCATTCTTGTTAGTAGGATCCTCAACACATCCGCCGCCGGCGTTCTGGCTTCGTTCAAAGGTTTCTCATACTGAGCCCGGTGCGCTTCGCCTTTTGGCTTGCTGCAGCCTTCTCTCCTCGCTCCTGACCGCCCTCAGTCGCGATCAGTGAAAAGTTGATGGCCACGGCGCGACATGTGGATCATTGAGCATGCATGATGATGCCGCCGGATCGGATAACGAAGCGCTCCGTTGGTTCTTCTCGGCACAGGGTTGCTTGGACTGTGGAGTCTTGTGGAATAGAGAGCGGATCAATCAGGACCTGACCGGTTCCTCCATGCGCTGGAGGGGACGCGACATGTATTTCTTGAGGAAGCCCGGAGATTGTTGGCACCAATGGGCGGTGGGGTCACACATTGCGGTAGACGGGAGTGCCTGGCTTTCATGACGTGTGCATTGCTCTTTGCGTCCACATGGGATTTCGCAATCGCTGCGTCATCGACTCCCAACCCTCTGCCTCAAGCTGCCTCTCAAGCGGAGGCCGATGAAGGGACCTTCACGATTCGGGACTTCTTCGTTCAAGGGAATAATCTATTGATGCCCGATCGAGTCGATGCCATTCTGGCGCCCTTTATCGGCCCGGCCCGTCGATTCAGCGATATCGAGAAAGCCCGCGCCGCGCTGGAGCAGGCTTACCGAGGGCTGGGTTATCCTGCCATTGTCGTCACGGTTCCTGAGCAGACCGTGGAGTATGGAGTCATCACGTTGACGGTCTATGAAGGGCGGCTCAAGTCCATCGATGTCACGGATGCCTGGTTCTTTTCCCAAGGGTATGTCCGGGGCAAGCTCCCGGCAATCAGACCCGGCGCCTTGTTACATGAGCCGACCGTGTTGAAACAACTGGACGCGCTGAACGTCAATCCGGATTTGAAAGTGGTTCCGATTCTCAAGCCCTCCGATGATCCCGGCCAACTGGATCTCGAATTGAAAGTCAAAGACCGGCCTCCGGTCCATGGCAAAGTGGAATTGAACAATCGTGGAGTTCCGACGACGCCGAGACTTCGACTGAACGCCGCGCTGCAATACACCAATGTGTTCAATGCCGACCACGTGATCACGCTACAGACCAGCCAGACACCTCAAGATTGGGGAGCGGTGGAAGTGTATAGCGGTAACTATGTCATTCCATTGGGCTCACCCGACCACCAACTCATGTTTTACGGCGCCACAGCGAGCAGCCGCGCCAGCCTCAACTCAAGCCCGCTCCCGGTCGGCGGAGGATTCGACATTTTTGGGAATGCCGTGATCGGAGGCGCCCGGTATCTCGTTCCCTTTGCCGCAGGGGGGACGATGAAACACCAGTTGTCGGTCGGCCTCGACTACAAACATCTGGACCGCAGCGAAGGAGTCATTCCGGGAGGCGTTGCAACAGTCACAGTCAGCAATCCCCTCACCTATACGCCGCTGTCGATCGGGTACACAGGCATACGCCCTGATGAACTTGGTTTTACCAGGGTGACCGCTATCACACGCGGCTATGTTGCCGGGTTGGTTCCCGGAGGCGATACAGAAGACTTTGGAGGCGATCCCAACGACCCACTGAACAAGCCGGGGCTTCGTCGATTTTCGACTGGTACGTTTGTGGTCGTGCAAGGTGGTCTCGATCGCAACCACAGGCTTCCCTACGATTTCACACTCTTGGCCAAAGCAGGCGGTCAGTGGACGAACGAGCCGGTGGTTCCGACCGAGCAATACTTCGCAGGCGGATTGGAGACCGTGCGGGGATATCGCGAGTTCGAAGCCGTGGGCGACCATGCCGCGCTCGCAAGCCTGGAAGTCGTCAGCCCGCCGCTCTCACAGTTGCCGGGCGAACACATTCGACGGTCGATGAGACTCGCCGCGTTCTATGACCTGGCCTATCTCTGGCTGATGAAACCACTCCCAGGTCAAACAGACCGCGCGCAACTCGAAGGGGCCGGGATCGGGTTGCGTTTTACCTTAAGCGACCATCTGAGGTTCCGATACGACGCGGCCTGGACACTCCGTCCTGGCCCCTTCACTCCAACGGGAGCGTTCTATGGGCACTTTGTGCTGGAGGCGGTGTTTTGAGTCCTGCGGCGTGAGCCGCACACGCGCACGGGCCGGTAATCGCGAGAAGGAGACGAGACATGGATATGAGTTCAGGAGGCGTGGCGTTTGCGCTCAGTCATGCCACGTTGGAAGGCAAGATCACGATTGCGGTGTTGCTGGTGTTCTCGCTCGTGAGCTGGACGGTCATCATCAACAAGTTCCGCCAACTGGCGAAAGCGAAGAAGCAGAACGAGAAGTTCCTCGGATTCTATTCCAAATCGAAAACCCCGCTGGTGATCTTTAGCAAAGGCCCGATCAGACAACTCCAGGGCTCCCCCATGTATGACCTCTATTATGGAGGATGCGAAGAACTCAAAGTACAGCAAGAGAAGTATGGCGCCGACAAGGTGCCGCATCACGGCATGAGCGCGATCCGGATCGCGCTGGAACGGGTCCTGGGCGAGGCCGCAGTGGGACTGGAATCCGGGATGATCGTGCTGGCGACGGCGATCAGCGGCGGGCCGTTTATCGGCTTACTCGGCACAGTCTGGGGAGTCATGGACACGTTTTCAGGAATTGGGCGGGCGCAGCAAGCGACGTTGACAACGATGGCGCCCGGCGTGGCGTCGGCCCTCATTGCGACGGTCGCGGGCCTTATGGTCGCGATCCCCTCGCTCTTTTGCTACAACTTTTTGGTGACCAAGACCAAAACACTCACCATGGAACTTGATAATTTCGCGGCGCATCTCGAAACCGTGTTCATGACGGAGTATCTCCGGGAGAAGAACGGCACAACGTCCTCACAGGAGGATCTTGAAGACTATCGGCCCGGCGCGCATCGACAGGAGTCGGCGCCCTCCGATGCGGCGACCGGACATTGATGCAATAGTGCTGAGTTAGCCCGATGAACCAAAACTCTGAACTCATAACCCAAAACTTAAAACTTTACCTGGTAACAACATGAGGCGGTTTTCTCGCAAATCCCATGGCGCGGTGGCGGATATCAACATCACGCCCCTGTTAGATTTGGCCTGGGTGCTGCTCGTGATTTTCATCATCACGACGACGGCGATGGTGCAGGGGATCGAACTGAAGTTGCCGGAATCCACGCCGAATGAAACGGATATGGAAACCACGACGCGAACGATCTCCGTCAAGAAGAGCGGAGCGGCGTTCTTGGACGAGGAACCGGTTCAGATTGCGCAGTTGGAACAGACTTTACGGGATCTCAAGCAGGCCATGGGCGGCAAACTCCCGATCGTGCTCCGCGGCGATGCAGGGGTCGAATATAAGCATGTCGTGGCAGTGCTGGATATTCTACAGAAGATCCCCATCGAGGATCTCGCCATCGCGACAAAACCGATCGGTGAACCTTAACGTGCGGACGTGAAACGTGAAAGGTGAAACGTTGTCAGGCGCGGAAACGTGAGGAGTCAAACGAAACGTGCTGTACACCGTCGTCAGAGGCAAGAGGGAAGCCGGTTCACGGTTAACGATTCACGTATGACGAATCTAAGAGATGCCTGGCTATACCGGTTACCACACGAACAAGAAGAGCAATTGGAGCCCCACGACCATTACGGCAGTGGTCGTGGTTCATATTGTGTTGGCCGCAGGTCTCTACAGGCTTTCTCAGACCGAGTTTGTCCAGGATCTCATCAAGGTGTCGAAGCTGACGACGGTCCAGGAGCCTGTGAAGCCTCCGGACCCTCCTCCATCCGAAAAGGAGCCGGAGCCGGAAGCGAAGCCAGAGCCGAAACCGGATCCTCCTCCCGTAGTCAAGGAGCTGCCGCCAGAGCCAGCCGTACCTCAGGCGCCCGTGGAGGATCGATCTCCCGCGCCTGCGTCGGTAGGAGATGGATCGGATTCCGCGAAGGCCGGCACGACACCGTTTGCAATCGGAAAGGGACGAGGCCGGTTTGCCCTGTATGAGGATTTGCTGATGGGCTCCATTCAGGCGGTCTATCAGCAACCGGCTGATCTGTCGGACACCCTCGAGTATGCGGTGCTGTGCCAATTGGTTTTGGATGAAGAAGGATTTATCCTGGCCTATCAACTCCTGAACTCCTCAGGAAGCGAGGTCTTCGACCGTTCGGCGCAGCAGGCCCTTTCAAGGCTGCGACAGGTTCGTCCTCCGCCGAAGGGTATGTCCCGGACGGTCGTGGTGAAATTCTTCCCTCCCTAACGTGGAGGAGCCGACGTATTCGAACCTGTTATCGAGAAAAGAATCATGTCATCTCGGCCCGCCGATCGCGTGAAATTGAGCAAGCGTCTTCTCACGGCTCTGTTCCTGGGCGCGGGCGCTTTTCTGCTGGCTCATAGCGTGAATGCCGTGGTGGAAAATGCCCTCGTTCAATCTGTGTATCAGACCGTGACAGAGCGAGCCATTGTGGCAACAGAACCAGATTCCCGTGCTGTAGAAAAAAACAGACAACAGCTTATCGAGGGCATTCTGTCCAGCGGTGTGTTCCCGGTCCCACCGATCTCCAAGAACGTCACGGCACATGGATCTAGATCTGCCGCAACTCCCACTGGTCCTCCATTAGACGTGGCGAAGAAAGTGGCCTTGGTTGGAATCGTGACGGGAATGACGGGCACCGACCGGGCCATTCTCGAAGACCTGTCGAATAAGAAACAGGCTCTCTATCAGAGGTCACAACGAATTCAAGATGTGGGCGAATTGGTTGCCATCGAGAAAAATCGTGTGCTGTTTCGCGAAGGATCGCAAGAAGAATGGCTCGAGCTTGCGATTGTGAAGCAGGAGGCTGCCATGGTTCCCCTTCCCCGGCAATACCAGCCGGTCGTCGAAGGCATACAGCAGCCACCGATGCCGGTGACTTCGGCGGTTCGTCGAATCCTCGAGCGCGCCCAACTTGTTCAGCTCATGTCGAATCCCGAGACCTATCTCAATGAGGCGAGATTTCAGCCGCATTTTAGTGGGACCGGCAAGCATGACGGTTTCCGGGTTGACGGCATCCGGCAGGTGGGAGTGTTGGAAAAAGCCGGGCTGCAGAACGATGATGTGCTATCGAGTATCAACGGCGTAGAGATCCGTGATCCGGGACGATTGTGGGATATATTCAGGCAGCTGCAGAACGAGCGGACTGTCCGAATCAATGTGGTCAGACAGAGTCAGCCCATGACATTGACCGCGGAAATACGGTGACGAACAGCAAACGAGAAGGCCCAGCCCGCTGCGTTCCTCCTGGATGTCCTGCTGATTGTTGAGGGCTGCCTGATTTACGGCAGCCCGCTCCCCCGTCTATGAGGCTAGTGGGCACGCCAGGAAGAAGGGCGCCAGTCACGAACAGCTCGGTGAGGGTCCGAGGGGCGAGCGCACGGGCCGAAAGCGTTTATGGCAGCCGATTGCTTGACACAGCCGTCCGCCTGAACTGCCTCCAATTCTGCTTAAGAGACCTGAACAGGGAAAATGGAAACCTGGGTGGGTTATCGGCAGAGTCGATTCGATGGGCGATGTCTTTGAAATTGGGGTCGGCCTTATGAATTTCACGATACTGCTCGTACGCTTCATCGCAGTGGCCCGATGTATCCAGAGTCAGTGCCAGCACGTAGCGGACATGCAGGATATCGGTCGTCTTCGCGCCGTTGACGGCGAGGGCATGGCGAAATGATGTGGCCGCGTCATCTAATTTTCCGATCGCCCGCAAACAGAATCCACGCTGTGCCGCCGCCTTAAAACGGTAGGTCGGATCCTCTTCCGCCGCTTTGAATTTCTTGAGTGCCTCTCGATACAATCCGGCCTGCTTCAAGCCGAGCCCTTCCCGATACAACTCGGTGGACACATTCTCGGAGACTGACGTCAGGGGCGCCGCCGGAGTATCGTGTTGCACGGGCGCGGGCACTGGCGAGGGAACGGGCACTGGCACAGGAACGATAACCGGCACGGGCGCCGGTTCCCGCTCCTGAGATTCCTCACTGAGCCGGACCGGATCGAGGATGACCGTCCTGGGATCGACAACGGCCGGGAGGATGCCGCCGTTCGCCCGGTCGACGGCAGCCTGCAACAACAAGGCGGCAGTAATACGGCCGACCCCTTCCCCGAAGCCGTACGTGAGCGCCAGATCGCAGAGCTGATTGATCAGGCGGGGATTGCCGCCGCTGAGTCGATGGACCAGCGAACAGGCGAACTCCGTCAGGAGATCAGGTTCGCCCCCTGCCACGCGGAGCCTATGCTGCACATAGGATTTTGCCTCGTCATCATTGAGCGGCTCGAGCGCATAATCCACTGCGACGCGTTGCGCCAATTGCTGCATATCGCTTCTGGTGAGCAACGAGCGAAGATTAGGTTGCCCCGCCAACACGATTTGTATACTGCTCTGGTGGCCGTCATTGATGTTGGACAGGAGGCGGAGGTCTTCCAGCATTTGGAGGTTGAGGTTTTGAGCCTCATCGACGATGAGGAGAACTTGCTGCCCAGCGGAAAAGGATCGCCTGAGAAACGCGGTGAGCGTCCGGAAGTAACCGACCGTTTCCTGGACGGGACACTCAAGTCCGAACGCATCAGCCACCCATGGCAGGAGACTGCCGGCATCCGGATGGGTTGTCGTAATGACTCCAA
Organism: Nitrospira sp.; assembly: GCA_030456405.1. The sequence continues at coordinate 9,647 of JAKDNQ010000006.1, read as the reverse complement.
CGATAAACCGGCCACTGCTCTGGTCAAGAATCGCGTTCAACAGTGTCGTCTTGCCGGTCCCCGGCTCTCCCGTCAACACGGTAAACACCGCGCGGTTGTAGAGCCCGTACTCGAGGAGATCCAACCCCTTCTTATGCCGCATGCTCAAGAAGAGGAACTGGGGGTCCGGCAATAACGAGAACGGTTTTGCGCGGAACTTATAGAAAGACTCGTACATCGAGCGCCTACCTTCTCTGTTTCATCTCATTCGCGTTCGCGCGCTTTATTGCAGACAGGCTGAGTTGATCGCGGCCGACTTTATTCAACACGGTCCCCAGGATCGGAGAGCTGCCTTTTAAGATCTGCATGGTCTGCTGGAGGTCAGGCTCCGTGGTTTTGCCTTCCTCCACAACTAGAAGCAGAGCGTCCAATTGGGGAGTGAAGGCCAGCACATCTGCCTGGCCGAGGACCGGCGGAAGATCGAACATCACGATGCGAGACGCGTAGCGATGCTTCAACTCTTTCCCGAGCGCGCTCATGCGCGGGGAGGTGAGGACTTCGGCAGACTGGTCGGTCCCTCGTCCACCCGGCAACAGTATCAGCCGGCCCAGACCCGGATAGACCAACAGATCCTCGACCGACCGACCGTCGAGCAGAAATTCCGTCAGTCCCTCATTGGATTTCAACCCAAGCTCCTCATGAAGGCGTGGAGCGCGAAGATCGGCATCCACTAAGAGAACCGTGAGAGTGGGTTCGGCCGCCAAGGCGATGGCCAGGTTGATCGATGTGAGGGTTTTGCCTTCTCCGTCTCTGGGGCTGGTAATCCCCAGCACGTTCCACTTGCTCTCGCGCAATCGATGGATCACCTGCGTTCTGAGGATTTTGTAGGCATCCGACAACTGGCTCGAGCCTCGGCCGGTGAGAATGCGATGGCGTCGCAACAGCTCGTCGGGAATCACCACTGAGCGGGTCCGCGAATAGATCACGGCCGGCGGCGGGGCCGCATACGATCCGTTCGGCCTGGGAGGCGCCTGCACGGCATCGTGTTGCTCTCTAAATCGATCCATGGCACTCTGTAGTTTGTCCCTGATCATGGCCGGATTTTCTCTTCGTTTATCCTAAACCGAACTTCCTGAGCGCCACAAACCAGACGACATCCAATGGGTATCCCATCGCCAGCACGGACACGACCACCACTATGACCACCCCAGCCCCCGCCGCGGCGACACGGACTCGACGGCGGACTAATCGCTGTAGATCATCTTGGTTGGGCACATACGGAATCAAGGCCATCGGAGGCAGTCCTACAAGCCTGCCGAGTTGTTCGCCGCCGTGAATCGAGCGGTCGAGCTGCTCCAGCAAGGCGCCGCTTCCAACTCCTCCCGCAATGGCGAGAATGAAAGCGAGAACTATAATGGCAGGGCGATTGGGCTTCTCCGGCTTCTCCGGAAGCTCCGGGGGATCGATGAGAGAAAATCGTTCACCTTTATGCTGGATTTCCAATTCTTGCGACACCTCCGCTTCCAACAACCGGGACATGATTTCATTGTGCTTCCTGACCGATTCATCACGGTTTCGGCTGAGATCAAGGTATGCAGGCTCCATTTCAATCGTCCGTTCAAGTCGGCTTACATATCCTTCAACCCGGCGGTTAATGCTGTCTCGTGATTTACGAATCGATTGGAGCGAGGCAGTCACCGAGGAGAGCTGCGCGCGGATATTGATATATGCCGGATTTTCCGGCTTGAGGACTGCAGCCTGATTCCCGGAGGTCACGGCACGCTGAAGTTCCTGTTCAAGCGCAGCGATAATCCGGCGTGACCGGACCACATCGGGATGTTCAGCGCCATATCGATCGACGAGACTCGCGAGATGGGCTTGTTCTCCGCTCAACTTCTTGTGCAATTCTTCAGGCGTGGGACGCCGGCCGGTTTCTCGTTCCAACGCGGCAATCTCCCGCTGCATCCTAAGCACGTCAGGATGTTCGGACGACAGATACCCGATCGCGCTGGCATGCTGAGCCCGAAGGGCCTTCAGCCGTTCGTCCGAATCGAGAATGCGCTCTCCACTCGCCGAGATGATCGGCGTGTGCGGCTTCAACGAGGCCAGTTCCCCTTCGAGATACGTTTTCTTTTCCTCCAACGCTCGCATTTCGCGGTCGGCATCCTGGAGTTCGCGTTCGGCCTGATTGAGCATCGCCATGTTGACCGGGGTCAATTCAGGCAGGGCTCCGTCAGCTTTCTGTTTGATCGCGGCAAGCTGAAGCTCCATTGAGCCGATCCGTTGAGCGAGCTGTTCAGATTCCTTTTTCAAAAAGGCGCTTGTTTCACTGGCGTGTCGCTCGCGCGACTTCAGGTTTTCCCCCAGAAACAGGCTCGTCAGTTCATTGGCCACCTTTTGCGTCACGTCCGGACTCTCTCCGTCGTATGTCAGCGTGAATGCGATCGTTGCCTGCGTCGGGCTTTGCGACCGTTTGTCGATGACTTTGGCATTGATCACATCCACCTGGATGTCCTTGGTAAAGCGCGCCAGCACGTCTTCTGTGGGACTATTTCGGCGCAGACTCGAATAGAGGCCGTATTGTTCGACGATCCTCCAGAGGGTCGACCGCGTCATGACCTGCTGCTTGATCGTCTCGATCCGCTGATCGGCATAACTGGTGATCGCGGACCGAACGATGTCGGAGGGGATCTCCTGCTCCTCGATCAGGATAGTGGCGGTCGAGCGATACACGGCGGGCAGGAGGAAGGCCACGACTACACCCATAGCGAAGAGCGCGACTGCCGTCACAAGAATCGGCAGCCGTCGGCGCCGAGAAATCTGTCCGATCACGCGAACGTTTAGTGCATCCTGCTCCATGAGCGCCAATCTCCTTGGTCCGTTCACCACCCTACTGACAGCTTCGATGGAGAATACGTGATCATCACTCTTGCCGCATTGGAAATACCGAGCTGGTTGAAATCTGCCACATCGCGTTGTGAATACGTGTAGCTCCCCGTCACCGTCCACCACTCGTTCATCCGCCACGCTATAGCGGGGGTCACTCTGACGTAGCGATTCTCAGAAAACTGCCTGGAGGCAGGGCTGGACAGGATGCCATTCACGAGATAGGCCGAGCCGTCGAGGGAGATGGTGATATTTTCCGTCAGCTCGTGGGCCACGGTCGCCTCCACGCGATCGGTCTGAATCAGCAACCCGAATCCGCTTGGAAGAATCTGGCTACTGATCTCCAGGGCCATTTTGGTCCTTTCTGTTTTCGTCGTGAGTTTGGCGTTATACACCCAGGCTGTCGTGCTGTCGTGAAGGGAGGCGACCCCTGTGCCTACCCTGTTGGACAGGAAACGTGGCCCGCCCCCGGCAGTGAGGGTCGTCCTCTCTGACAATGCATGCGATCCGCTCAACTGCGCTCCGAAGGTGTCCGAAACCAAATTATTTCCCTGCGGCGCGAGGAACTCGCTGTAGATCCCCGATATCTGGACTGAGTCGGTTTCATTTAGGCGATAGGACACTCCGGCATTGCCGTTGTGCACCTGATAGTCGACCAGTCCAAGGCGCAAACCATTTTCGTACGTCGCATCCAGAAATCGATACCCTGACTGAAGCGACAGGCTTTCGGTGAGGTTGTACGTCCACGTGGGGGCCACGTTCCATAGGTCCCGCTGGGTAAACGACAAGACGACGCCCGTCTCCAACAGTTCCCCCCTGAGTGTAGGATCCCGGGTAAATCCTCCATCTAAACCCCACGTGCTCCGTTCTCCTCGATATTGAGCCGTCAGTGGAAAGTACAGGTTCGTAATCGTGCTCTCGATCCCTCCATAATATTGCACGAAGTCCGAAGCCGCTTTCCCGCTCACTTTCCATGACTCTGTAGAGCCGGCAAATTTCGCTCCAGGCGATATCCAATGGCTATACGTCCCTTTCTGTGCGCCGGGGCGCAGAAGCAAATTGCTGTTGTATTCCCCTTTGGCGCTCACCGATGGTTCCACGCTCCATTCGGCCCCCAGGCCTACGGACTGCGTCATGACGATGGCGCCGATCCCTACAACTGCTATCAGGGAAACCCGCCATTGTTTACAGGCCCACATAACCAGGCGTCGATGGAACGGCGCCATCAGTTAGGGCACCACCACCACGTCGCCACGTTCCAGAATGATATTCTGTTCCAATTCCTTTCCCTTGCGGACATCCCCATAACGAAATTGAAATACTATTTGTTCTCCGCGAATTCGACGCATGACACGGATATCGTTCTCGGAGGCGAACGGAGTCAGCCCGCCGGCCAGACTCAAGGCTTGCAGGATATCGGTATAATGGCCGACCAGAAATTCTCCCGGCTTGTTCACCCGTCCGATCACGTAAATCTTGTAGCTCAGGATTTTGATGGCCAGGACGGACACATGCGGATTCGGCACGAATTTATTGAGGCGCCTGACCAACTCAAACCGTACATCTTCTATCGTCCTTCCGGCCGCAGGAACGTCGCCAACGAGTGGAAAAGAAATCATGCCGTCCGGCCGGACGACCACTTCCTGTGTCAAATGCTCGTCCCTCCACACGGAAATCTTGACGATATCTTCAGGACCGAGCAGGTAGGATGCCTCCGCAACCGGCGGCGGCTCGCTTCCATTCGGCAAGACGGCGCCGAGCACGTGCGTGCCCGTCAACACCCCATACATCAGCAACAATCCTCCGAGCCGACATACACCGATGCCTGTATAACAGGTCAAGCTCATGACTTATCCTTGTAACTGCGCCAACACAGACTTGGCGTCATCGAGTCCCTGGAAGGCCTTCTGCGAAGCTACGGCTTTTTGGAGATGAGCTTTTGCTTCTGCCATGTGACCGGCTTTGAAGTGCGCGATGCCCAGATGATAGTTCAGCACGGGATGGTCCGGCGCTTTGGACGCTGCCTGCTGAATAATGCGCAGCGCCTCATCTCGATGGCCCAGCTTGAGATGGACCCACCCAAGCGTATCGAGAAGGTATGGATTCGGCGCGGATGTTTCAAACGCTTTCGTGAGCGCCAGCGCGCGCTCCAAACTCTGCGGATCGCCCTTCTGGTCGGCCAGCAGCGACGCCAAGTTATTCGCGGCGATGAGGGCCCTGGGATTGTGCCGTAAGAGCGTTTCATACTCCTGGATAGCCCGATCGACCTGTCCCGACTCACTCAGTGTGGTGGCCAACAACAGGCGCAGTTCCTCGCTCTTGGGAATCGTTTTCACACCGCTCTCCAACAGCTCACGCGCCTCGTCAGCCTTTTTCTGGGACAGTTTGAGCGTAGCCAGGTGTACCCAGGGCGTCGGCCAGTCCGGTTTGATCATGGTCGCTTCCCTAAGCCGGCTCTCCGCGCCGGCCTGGTCTCCCCCGAGAAGCGACATTTCACCGAGAAGTCCAGTCGCATAGGGGTGAATCGGATTGCGCGCGAGCACCCCTTCCAATCGCTCCTTGGCTTGGGCGGTTTTCCCTTGCTTGATATCGAGTTGCACCAGCGCGATCAGCGGTTCCGGCGCATCCGGGTGAGCGGTGAAGGCACGGTCAAAGGCATGCCGCGCGCGGTCCCACTCCTTCCTCGCCTCAGCGAGCCGCCCTTCAGTCAAATCCGCCGCTGAACTGTCTGCCCCCGCCGAGCGAGCCTTCGTTAACGTCTGATCTGTGCCCGTCCAATCCTGCTCAGTCGCTTGAAGGTTCAGCAGCACGCTCAAGGTCTGAAGATTGTTCGGGTCAAGTTTGAGCAACGACTCGAGACGCGCCCGGGCTTCCTTGAATTTTCCGGAGGAGGTGTCGAGGGCGGCCAGCCTCATATGCGCTTGGGCCATCCTCGGATTGAGGAGCACCGCTTTCTCGAAACTTTCCCGTGCCAACGTCGCATCAGACGTCATCAGATAGGCGCGGCCGAGCAGTGTATGCGCCTCTGCCAGGTCTGGCTGATCCTTCAATACCGTTCGGAAGGATTGGATCGCATCCTTTCCGTTCCCCCGCTGCAATGCGATCTTGCCCTGAAGCATGACGGCCTCGACCGAACGAGGATTTTCCTTCAGCACCTCAGCCAGCTGTCTCTCAGCCGCGTCCTGTTTGCCGGCCGACCAGTCGAGCGCAGCCAGTTTGACGATGGCTTCCAGCGCGGCAGGTTTGGCGCGATGCTCATCCCGAATTTGTTCATATGCGACTCTCGCCTTGTCCGGTTGCTTGCTCATTTCGTATAACTCAGCCAACGCGAACTGAATGGCCGTCGACCGGGGCAAGGCGCGCTTCGCCTCCGACAGCGCGACTTCCCCCTGTGAGACACCGCGTCGTGATACCAGAAATCTGGCCATTCCCAAATACCGCTGTTCATTGTCCGGGTCGAGCCGGATCACTTCACGGAGGATGGGTTCAGCCTTGTCGTAGTCGCGACGTTCGTCGTAAAAACCGGCGAGGCGGAGACGGTGGTCGAGGACTTTCGGTTCCGCAGCCACGATCTTTTTCAAGACTTCCTCCGCCTGTTCCGACTTGCCCAGCCTGAGCAGGGCCATGGCGAAAGAGTCCAACAACGTCAGATTGTGAGGATTGGCCTCCACGGCGCGTTGCATGACCGGCTCGACCTGCTCTCCTCGGCCTTGGGCCAAATAGAGCGTTGCCAGGAGCGTGGAGGCGTCGGGGTCGGTCGGATGCTTCGCGCCCAGCGACTCCGCTGCAAGCGTCGCCTCCCTCAGATCTCCCTTCACCGCCTGAACAGCGATCTTCAACGTTTTTGCCTCCACCTGTTCCGGCGATCTGGCCAGAACTTTCTCCGCCATCTCCAACACCTTGTCGAACGCGCGACCTTCGAGATAAAACCTGGCAAGTTTCAGTAAGGCCCGCTCATGCTCCGGTTTCAGTTCCACCGTTCGCTGATAATTCGCAAAAGCGTTTCGCCAGTTTTTCTCTTTTTCCTCGACCTCGGCGAAGAAAAAATACGCTTGGGGATCTTTCGGATCGATCTTGAGCACGTTCCTGAGAGCCACTCGGGCCTTCGGGAGATTTCCATCGTGGAGGTAGTCCTGAGCCTGGGTCAGGTACTTGGCTTTTTTCTCTTCAGGGCTGCCACATCCCATGACGGCGAGCAACAACACAGCAGCGATGGCCGTGGTGAATGTCTGAGTACGCATGGACATTCTCCTTTGTAACCCCATGGTGAATTTCACCACCAGGCGCGGAAACCAAGACCCAGTAAGACCCAAAGCGACACGAACCCGAAAGGCTTAAGCCGTTCGGAGAAGGTGTCCAGGAGCAATTCAAACGCAAAGAACAAGACGATCAACTTCGCGGTCAGAAGACCGATGTTAATCTCCTCGACCCGTATCTCCGGAAGGAACGGAATCGCAAATGCTATAAAGACGATCAGGTAGTCCAACGGCGTTGCCTGAAATCGTTGTCTCAGTCCAAACCGAATCGTCAGCACAATGAGAATCGCCAAACACAGGAAAAACACATTCAATGGCGTATTAAAGCTCCATTGCGTGGCAAACGCAACTTGATCGCCGAAGTACAAGACAAACGTGCTGCCTACATACAGTCCGACCCGTATGAACCACGATGCAGCAGAAGGAAAAATCCATATCCCTATGGGAAGAAGAAGGAACAACACAATCGCAAGGCCGCCCACATCGACCGGCACATGGGAAGGAAGGAACACGCTGCCGAAAAGAAAGACTGTGACCGCACAAGCCAGCGCATGAATGGGAAGCGTCGATAACCAACCGGACTCAGCGCAGGATCCATCCTCCGGACATGGGACGTTGTCCGTGTGACGGCGAGGGGGCAAGAGCCGGTCGACGCGTGTGACGAATACGGAAAGAATCGCGCATGCGAAGCATGCGTAGATCGCCAGCATCTCGAGGTCCGATTGCCAGCGCATCAGAAAGGCGAGACTCACGATCACGGCCTGAAGCCCATAAATCACCATGACCGCTTCACGATGCAATAATCCGATCCGTAACAGTTTGTGGTGCATGTGGTTCTTGTCCGCCACGAATGGGGAACGCCCTTCCGCCAATCGCTGGACTATCACACCGGCCGTATCCAGGATTGGGAGTCCCCAGATGAAACCGAGGAGCGCGGGACTGTACGGTCCGCGCGCCGGATCGGTGAGTACGATGGCGCAAAGGCCGAGAGAGAATCCCAGGAACTGACTGCCCGCATCTCCCATGAAGATACGCGCCGGGTAAGTGTTGAACCGGAGGAATCCCAAGAGCCCGCCCAAGACCGCGACCATTATGCTCATCACGACCCAGTCGCCGGTCAGATAGGCAAGGAAGGCCATGCCCCCGAAACTCAGCAGAGACATTCCGCCGGCCAATCCATCCAACCCGTCGGCAAGATTCAGGGCATTGGTGACAGCGATCAACAGAAACAAAGTCACCGGCGCCGCAATCCACGGCGGCAGGGGCGTCTCTCCCATAAAAGGCAATGTGGAGAGATGCACCCCCCCCATCCAGACGACGACCGCGGCGGCGACCAGTTGTCCCAGGAATTTCGCTTTATATCCGAGCCCGACTCGATCGTCCCATGCGCCGAACAATAAGATGATGGCGCCGCCGATTAGACACGACGTGATGATCGGATCCTTCGGCGCCCACAGCAACATTGCGACAAAGGTCCCCGCTGCGAACGCGAGCCCGCCGACCTTGGCCATCGGTGTCTGATGGACTTTCCGGTCGCCCGGCATATCGAAGAACTGCAGACGTCCGGCTGTCGCCCTCAGGACCGGAATGAGCGCCATACAGATCACGAGAGAACCGAGGAAACTGAAAAACAATTGGCTCGACATCGCTTCCGCCTGACCTATCCCCTAAAATATATCCCCCTGAGCAGTAGTTCAATCCGGGACAAACCGGTTCATGAGAGGATTGACCGACTTGGTGAAGTCGACCAGTATCCTGTCCGCTTCGTCCTCGTCGTGTCCCGGCTGGACCGGGGCCGTTAACCGAATCAAGGCGCCGTCCGTCCGTTGCTTCGCGAGGGCATCCCAGACGAGAAAGAACTTCACGAGATATTCGTTCGCCAGCGCGCGATCCCGCTGCTTAAACCAGTAGTAGACGATCTGCTTCACGTCTGCCTTTTGAATCACCAATCGATTGATGCGCAAGGACGTTGTTGCGGCATCGCTCACAGGCACTTCCAGCGTTCGCAGTGAGGTAATCTCCCATCCTCCGCCAGGAATGCAGGTTCGTGGTGAATGGGCCGACTGCCCTTTGCGCTGCGAGCGATAATAGGCCACATAGAAATTCACAGGAACGTGGTCAGTCCCGCGATAATCTGCAAGCAAATAGTCATCGAATCGCAAGGTCTCGATATATTCCTTTTCCAACGGAAAGGTGTTTCCCTGCCATTGTTGAACCTGCATGGGAAAATTGAGGAGGGACTGTCGTGCCGGCACTATCTCTTCGCGAGACATGAGGTACGGCGACGCGACCGCCAGGCTCACCAACAGACCCACAGCGCAGAACGCCGGTGTCGGCGACGCCCCCGTCAGGGAAGCTGGTCGAACTGCGCCCGGTTGGACGAGGGGCCCCGAACCGGCCGGCAGATGCAGCAGATCGGAAAACGAGTGTCGCTTGCCGGCGGATCCGATTCTCGAAAGTCCCCAGATCACGAGGACGAGAATGGACAGGCTTATCAAGAAGATGACCCACCCCTCGAAGAGATGC
>JAKDNQ010000059.1 GCA_030456405.1 Nitrospira sp. | reverse complement strand
TCGTCGTCTCGGCTAACCGCCCGCCCGCAATGAGACCCGCGTTGTTCACGAGAATGTCCAGCCGCCCATAGCGCGTGACCGTCTCTTCGATCAAGCGATCCACCTGACGTTCATCCGCCACGTCGGTCTGAATGGCCCAGGCCTGGCCGCCGCCCTTCGTAATCTGTGAAACAGTCCGCTCGCAGCGCGCCATACGTCTGGCCGTCACAATGACTTTCGCGCCTTCAGATCCGAACCGCAGCGCGATCGCCTTGCCGATGCCACTGCTGCTGCCCGTCACAATCGCAACTTTGTCTTTCAATCGGTCCACAAGGTTCACCTAATTAAAGAAACTCCCTCCAAGCTCGCTCGTTATCTCTTCAGGGATGGGGGCTGATTGATCTTCTACTGCGCGCGTCCAACGAGGGCTTTCTTAAGCCGCGCGTTGCGCGAGCAAGGAAGATCATCAGCCTCCATCCCCCTCTTCTCCATCGTAGTATTTTTCGCGATAGATGGGGCAGAGGCCTTTCTTCTGGAGCAACGCTGTGGCATCTGCAATCATGGCGCTGTTCCCGCAGAGATAGACGGCAAGATTCTTGACTGATGCAATTCGCTCCTCGATCAGCCCCAAAACGCGTCCGGATGAGCCGGACCAGCCGGAATCTGGACGGGAGAGTGTGGTAATGGCCGTGAGGGTTGGATTTTGCCTGGACAATTCAGCCAACTCCTCCTGATCGTACAAGTCCCGCTGGCTGCGCAGCCCCCAGAATAGAGTCGCCGGTCTCGGATCAGAACGTTCCGCGTTCGCCAGCAGCATGGACCGGATCGGCGCAATACCGGTGCCACTGGCCACGAACAACAGTTCGCGCTCGGGGTCATCTCGCAGATAGAAATGCCCCGCCGGCCCCTTGAAGTGCGTCTTGTCCCCTACCTGAAGATGGAACAGAAAGCCTGAGCCCGGTCCGCCCTGCACCAGGTTGAATAATAGTGTGACGACGCCAGACTGGCTGGGCTGAGAGGCAATGGAGTAGGCCCGCGTCACGAGACGGCCGGTCTGCGGATGCGGCATCTCGAACGAAATGAACTGGCCTGGTTTGAAGGCGATGGTCCTCGGCTCAATCAGTCTCAGATCGAGCCGGCGCACGTCGTGGGTGAGATTTTCGATCGACTCAACTTGTGCGGTGAACGTTTCAATCGGCATAGCGGAGCGATTCTAGCAGGATGCTGAAAAGTTCCGCCAGCGTCCGACTGGTTGCTCTGGTTTGTTGGTTTGTCTCGTGTATTTCGTTGAACCAAACAGACTAGATAGACGAACAGACCAGATGAACCGGGTCAATCCCTCGTTATTTAAATCCTATGACCATCCCATCCGGTCCGACCAGTCGCGTGACTTGCGTGCGCTTGAACCCGACGTCTTTCATCCATTTGCGGCAATCTGCGCCGGTGAAATCGAATCCGCCGTGAGTCTCGATGAGCATGTTCAGGCTCATGAGCAGCCCGAAGGCGTTCTGCTTGCGCGCGTCGTCGATGAGCGCCTCATGAACGATCAGGGCTCCTCCGGGTGTCAGGGCCTCATAGGCCTTGCGAAGAAGCATCATTTTTTCGTCCAGGTCCCAGTCGTGGAGGATATGCCCCATGACGATCACATCGCACTTCGGCAGCGGGTCTTTGAAGAAATCTCCTGCGTGAAACCGCGCACGCTGTGCGACGCCTCGCGCCTTCGCATAGGCTTCGAATACCGGTTGCACCACGGGCAGATCCATGCCGCCGCCGATGAGATGCTTGTGCGCCAGCGCGATCTCGACCGCTACTCCGCCTTGCGCGCAGCCGACGTCCACAAACGTATGGTACTTTTTCCAAGGAAACTTTTTCGCGATGACCCGCGCCGGTCCGATGCTCAGACCGGTCATGGCCTTCAGGAACCCCTCCAGCCGTTTCGGATCGCCATAGAGGGTGCCGAAAAAGTCCCCGCCGGTTTTCACCTCGTTCTGCGGCTTGCCGGTGCGGAGGCCTTCAGTCAACGAATCCCAAAACCGATAGAGCCGCGCATTACACATTTCGAGTATGCCGCCCACGTATGAGGGTTTCGCGCGATCGAGAAACAGCGCAGTGTCAGTCGTGTTGGCATAACGCGAGCCTGTTCGTTTGAGCATGCCGAGCGCAACCAGCGCATCGAAAAAATCGCGCGCGCTGCGGGGATGGAGCTGGAGCCGCTTGGTCAAGACTGCCGCATCGAGGGGGCCTTTCGCTAACTCGGTAAACAACCCGAGTTCGATGGCGCTGAGCAGGGTCTTCGATCCCCAAAATCCCGTGCCGAGGTGCATGATCTTCGCAGGAGTCAATCGATTTTTGGCCATTGGGCAATCCTTTCCTATCTGTTATACGTTCTCTTATCCGTTCTTTCCATTTCCGATATCTTTCAGATATTCCGCTTCTTCCGTGAGGTGCTGCCGGATTGTCTGATGCGTGGGACCGTTCGCAACTCGGTCCCGCCAGAAGTTGTCGAGTGCGGCATTGATTTCCTCTGCACTGAGTCCATGGGGGTCCGCATCCCGACTATATTCCAAATAGGTCACGATAGCGAAGGCTTCTTCTCTGGTAAACACGGAAAGCCGGCAACGCGCATGATCATGCCAGGTCATCGCTCCGTATCTGCGCGGATTGACGAAGGCCGATTTGCCGATTGTCTTCTCATAGGTCCGTTGCCCCGCGGGGATCTTGATGATCTTGTCTGAAAATCCATTTGTGAGGTGGAACACCGGATCGGCGGTTTGCAACCGGTCTTCGAGGTCGGCGATCAAATAGGCAGGAAGGAAATACCGAAAGGCCCCTTCTGAAAAGAAGCTCAGCGCATCGTAGCCGGCGTCAAGGACGAGAGGATCGAGTTGAGACCAATGTGCGACACCGATAAAGGGCGAGACCGACTCCCCCGGTTCGCAACCCTCGTGGCTTCCCTGAAGAAACGCATCGCCAGGACGCTCGGTGTCGCGAAAGGCCTGCCGAATGTGCTCGATGACCCGCTGTTTGGGTTGCATTGTTCTCTTCGCACCTCGACTGAGCCGATTCTTGTGAAGCGTATCTCGTTATTCGCACGAGACTTGCGAGAAAAACGTGACGGACGAGGATTTGAGGTCTGAAGTTCGAGGTTTTCGGAACTTCGAACCCGGAATTTTGAGTTTGGGATCGCGCCCGTTACGCATGTCTCGCACACATTTCACGAACGGCAACTTGCTACAACCGGTGGAATCATACAACAGATTGTTGGATTGGGAAATGACCCCGTCATTCGGGATCGATAAGTGGGGACGGCCAATTCTACGCCTTGCCCATTAATCTGGAGAAGCACGGGCTTCCTTCACCCCTTGCCTTTCTGCTTGCTCCCTACGGCAAACCTGCTACCCTACTTCGTGATTGGCCTGATCCTCAAAACAACCGTGTCGCTCATTGCCGTGCTCCTATTCGTCGTCGCGGGCCTACTGATCCTGTTTACAGTACAGGCCGGCAACAGGGAACACGAGACCCGACAGCAATCTGCTCCACCCACTGGACGTTTCGTGCCGACGGGTGAGATCGAAATCTTTGTTCAAGAAATGGGTCCAGCCAATGGCCCGGCTGTGCTTTTTGTACATGGCACCGGTGCATGGAGCGAGATGTGGCGGGAACCCATGGTGGCGCTCGCAGCTGCCGGCTATCACAGTCTTGCCATCGATATGCCGCCTTTTGGCTTCTCCGAAAAACCTCTACTTCCACGATACAGTTCTCGCGACCAAGCTCACCGCATCATCGGTATTGTGTGCGCCCTCGGCCTCAGGCAGGTCACATTGAGCGAACACTCGTTCGGCTGTCGCGCCACCGTGGAAGCCGCAGTACATCTGACTCATGAGATGCAATCACTCGTTCTGATCGATGCTGCTTTGGGAATGACCGCCAACAACAGTCCGCCAGCGCCTCCAGGATGGACAACTCGCTCCCTCAAGTCAGTTTTCGGCATCCCCTTGATTCGTCAGGCCCTGGTCGCCAGCACCGTCACGAATCCCCTCCTGACTCGCCAGCTCTTTCAACTCCTGATCGACAATCCTGCCGATGCAACGGATGCGCTGGTGGAGATGCTCCAACGCCCCCTCGTCGTCCGTGACAGTACGCTCCGATTGGGGGAATGGCTCCAAATATTTCTCTTTGCGGACGATTCCTCAACCCTCAGCAGCCAACCCGAGACCTATCGCACCTTCGCGCCTCCGACGCTGTTGCTGTGGGGGGAGCGCGATCAACTCACACCTCTCGCCCAAGGACAGATGCTCGCAAGCCTCTTGCCGGATCCCACTTTAGTCGTGTTGAAAGGCGTGGGCCACATTCCTCAAGTAGAAGACGTGGCACAGTTCACCGATGCCTTGCTGCGGTTTCTAACTGTACAGGTGCCTGCACACTAAGGAGTTCTTATTGAGTGACGCACCAAAACGCGCTTATACTAAAGCACGAGTGACTCCCCCAGTGGTCGGCAGCAGGAGTAGCGCCATGGCGACATCTTCCAACATCTCACGACGTACCGCGTTTAAGTGTGCCCTAGCCGCGCTTGTCGCGACTGCCGGTTCATCCTCCTGGACCTGGCCGCCGAAGGGATCGTCCCGACTCACGCAACTATGGCGATTGGTGAATCTGGCCGAAGCCGGCCTGACGCCCGCGCCGTCCTCCTCGCTGGCGCCCCGTTCGAACTTCCGCGCGGTGTATGGGGATCAGCAGGCGCGAGACCGCTTCTTTCTTTTCCTCCAGAACGTCTACCACTTATATCCCGAAAGTCAGTTCCATCAACTCATCATCGATCTGACCAACGAGTCTGCTTCCGATCAATTCATCTACGTCATGCTCCAACAGCGACTCTCGACCATCAAGCCCTTCTTGTCCGAAGCCACCTACGGTCTCCCTGCGCTGCGAAAGCAGAAGGCGGAAATGGCCCGTCAGACGGCGGAGTTGCTAGGCACATCACGGACTCTCTCCGGATATGCAGAGATCGGGACAACCGGACGCTATGTAAACGGCATCCGCAACTTGATTCAGATCGAAGGCCCAATCTACGTCGTGAACGATGTCGCACCGAGTTACTCACCCAACGACATCCTCGAACGCGGACAGCTGACCCCCGTGGGCGCCTATGTTCCGATGGGAAATTACGAGCCGTTCGATGGCGCATCGATTCCTCCCGAAAGCATCGATCTCGTGACGAACTTCATCGGATTTCATCATGCGCCGGCGGATAAGCGCGCACGGTTCATCCAAGCCGTCTGGCGGGTGTTGAAACCAGGAGGCCGTCTGGTCGTTCGAGATCATGACGTCGAAAGCCCTGAGATGGACGCGTTCGTCGCGCTGGCTCATGACGTCTTCAACGCCGGCCTGAACATTTCCTGGGCCGACAATGCCGCCCAGATCCGCAACTTCACCTCAGTGCCGCAATTGGAAGCGGCGCTTGGCGCGGCTGGATTCGAGAAGTCCAGAACGATGCTGCTGCAAGATCATGATCCGACCAACAACACACTCATGGTGTTTGTGAAACCATCTTCGAGGGCTCTGTAACACCATGCCGGTGCGACCGATGATCCCCGCCTCTTTCGTCTTCGCCCTCCTATTCGGGTGGGTAATCCCCGTCATCGCTGGTCCGACGATCGTCAACGACATCACTCAGATCAATCCGATTGTGGTCGATGAGATCGTGGTGCCCAAGACGGTGGACGAAATCCGTGAGCTGGTGCGAACCCATCGCGGTCCCATCTCCGTCGGAGGGGGGCACTTCAGCATGGGTGGGCAAACCGCTTCGGAACAGACGCTGCACCTGGACATGCGCGGCCTCAACCGAATCATCGGCTTCTCGCCGGAGACAAAAACCATCATCGTGGAAGCAGGCATCACCTGGCGCGCGATTCAGGAAACCATCGACCACAAGTACCTGTCGCTCAAGATCATGCAATCCTACTCGAACTTCACCGTCGGCGGGTCTTTGAGCGTGAATGTGCACGGACGGTACGTGGGACAAGGCCCGTTGATCGGCTCCGTGAAAGCCATCAAAGTGGTCCTCGCGGACGGGCAGTTGGTGGAGGCAAGCCCGACGGAACGGCCTGAGCTGTTCTTCGGCTGCATCGGAGGGTATGGCGGACTGGGAATCATCGTGGAAGCAACCCTGGAGTTGGCCGACAACCGTAAGGTTGAGCGCAGCGTCCAAGCTATGTCGGTCAAGGCCTACAAAGACTTTTTCTTTAACACGATCAGACCGTCTCACACCGCCGTCTTTCATAACGGCGACATCTACCCGCCTGCGTACGATGAGGTGCTGGCGATTACCTGGTCGACCACGGACAAACCCGTCACGGTGGAAGATCGGCTGATGCCGATCCAAACCAGCTACTGGTTCGACCAGTTGTCATATTTTTGGCTTTCGGAGATTCCTTTGGGTAAAGAGTTCCGAGAATATGTGATCGATCCCCTGCGGCTGAGACACGAGGCTGTCGTCTGGCGGAACTATGAAGCCAGCTACGACGTGCATCAGCTCGAACCCCGGTCGCGCGAGACCTCGACCTATGTGCTGGAAGAATATTTCGTCCCGGTCCAGCGCTTCGACGAATTCTCGTCAAAGATGGCGGAGATCTTTACGCGGTACCAGGCCAACATCATGAACGTCTCGATCCGCCATGCCGTGCCGGACCGCGGATCGGTCATGGCCTGGGCGCGCGAGGAAGTCTTCGCCTTCGTGGTCTATTATAAACAAGGCACCGCGCCGCACGAGAAAACGACCGTCGGCATTTGGACACGCGAACTCATCGATGCGGTGTTGTCGGTGGGCGGAACCTATTACCTGCCCTATCAGCTCCATGGCACCGACGAGCAGTTTCATCGGGCCTACCCCCGCGCGCGAGAGTGGTTTGCGCTGAAGCAACAGCTCGACCCCGACAACCGGTTCCGGAATAAGTTGTGGGACAAGTATTACCACCCACCCGTCATGTCATCGGCAGCGATGCCGCTCCCAGCTCCATCGACCGCTGAGCCCACCGAGCGGGACGTAAAAAAAAACTTCAAGCCCTGACGCACTACGCTCGTAGCTACGATCAAACCTTTCTCACTCTGCCGGAATGGTATATCGTCTACAGCGCCGACGAATTCGGCGCCTTCGTCCACACGCATCCTCCCAACGAGTTCCCATACTTCTTCAGTATCCGCCAGTTCTGGTCTCTCTATCGGCAGGTCCTTCACGAGACCTGGCAGGCTCCGACGTTCAATTGGGGCTATCACGTCATGATCGGTGTGATCGGCGTCAGTTATACCGCCGAGTATTTCTTCAAGGGGCTGTATGAATCGACGATCGGTGCGCTGACGGCGTGGTTGGCAACTGACGGTATCTGGGCCGCACGAACGTCGGAGGATCGCTTCATCCAACAGGTCGCACAGGACTACTCCCTCTTCATTCATGTCACGCCCTGGTACGAATATCCCTTCTGGACAAAGCTCAACGACTTGTGGCGCCTGAACGGAACAGACGAAGGCCCTGTCCTGCGGCGATGGGAACGTCGCTTCGAGTTTACGATGGAGCTGCTGTTCAAATCAGCCTGGGGTTGGGCGATTAAACAAGGCACGCAAGCCGGCTATGACCCCGAAACGATGGAGATTCAGGCCTGGGTGACACAGGGATCTCAGAATGTGGATGGAATCGATCCCGGCATTCGTGTCCTGCAGAACCTCAGCGATCGGTCACGCCTCCTGTCACTCCCTCGGTATGAACCGTTCGGTCACGCCGTGAAGACCCTCATTGCTCATGATGCTCGACTGGTTGAGGTGGCCGGAAATGAGTACATGCTCATGACCATTCTTGCGCCGCGCAACTGGCGCGATCTGCACCACCGCGGGTTGCAGGTCTATGAATGGACGATCCTCACACAGCCTGAGTACAAACGTGTGGCGTTGCTGGTTCCTGTCGGACAACTGCACGAGACCCTCCCAAGCCTGGAGCGGGAAGGGGTTCAGTTCGATCACTTGTACGATTTTTAGGGAATCGGGAACAGACTGACCAGGCAGGGGAAATGTCTATTCACAGATAGGTATCACGCGGAATCGCTCATGAATAGTGCGGGCTACATGGCCTTACTGTCCGTGGCACCAGTGTTCTAGCGACAGCCGACGAGGTAGAGCGTCTCTTCTGGACCTTCTTGCAGTGGTTTCGTCCAACAGACTTCTAGGAGGCAGATCGTCCGCCCGTGCGTCGAATGGCTGGTTTGAATTCCCATGAGCTGACCTTTGGACGGAGCGACACCGAGCAAGAGTCGCATTCCGGTTGGACTATCGTTCACCGCCGTGCCATGCCCCTCTTCGCGGATCGCGCCATTGTGATCCATCGAACGTGTCAAGCCATAGGTGCAGGGACTAATCCTCGGGTTTCGTGTTTCCCGCCGACGCTCTTCCCGAAGAGACCTTTCACTCTGCGACAGAGTTTCATGATGAGAGTACCCCGCAACCTGCGCGCCCATTTTCCGCAGCAGCGCCTTGCTGTGCGACAGCATGAATTCAATGACCTACTTCATTGAATTCTCTCCCATATCACAAGGATCTTTCCGTCCTCGACTTCCAAATTGCCGATACCGGCCAGTTGCGGTGTCATTATAAGACTACCGAAAAAAAGAAACTACCAGCCGGCTATAGAATTCCTCACACTACTCCTTGTTCCTCTTCCCTGCCTCGCGGAGCGACGCCATCCGTCGGGATAAGGGACGAAACATCATTATTGACCAATCGTTCCAGTATGTGCTACCTTCCCGACGAGTCAGGAATATAGGAGAGCCACGATGCCCCGTCCGAAAGAATTCAACCCAGAGGATGCGATCGAGAAAGCCATGCAGGTCTTCTGGCACAAGGGCTACGAGGCCACCTCGATGGAAGATTTGCTGAGCGCAATGGATATCAATCGCGGCTCGCTCTACGACACGTTCGGCGATAAACGCCAACTGTTCCTCAAAGTGATGGACCGATACTGCACCAGCTTCGTCGGACCGAATTTTTCCCTCCTCGACCAACCAGGCCCGGCGCTTCAGACCTTGCGTCGGTTCATCAACGGCATGATCGAGGGAGCCTTGGCCGATCCACAACGGCGTGGCTGCTTGATTGCTAATACGGTGATGGAACTGTCGCCGCACGAGAAAGACATCGCGGGCACGCTCCGCCAGGCCCTCACAATGACAGAAGACACATTCTTCAAGGTCTTGGCCCGCGCGAAACTGCAGGGTGAATTGAACAGCGATCAAGATCCCCGGTCGCTGGCGCGCTTTATCACGACGATGATGCAAGGCACCATCGTCATGATCAAGGCCGGAACGGCAGCCGGCGTGGTAAAGCAGACAACGGAGACCGCGCTTTCGATCTTGGACTGAACTGGTCTCTTTTTTTAGCCTGTTATGGAACACTCGTTCCAGATTTGAATCGACAGAGACCATCCGGCAAAGGAGGTGCCCCATGGCATGTCAACGCTGTAATGGCTTAATGGTTCGAGAACGCTATGACGATCTTGAATTGGGCTCTGCGGGCTATGAGGTTTTTGCCTGGCGATGTCTCAATTGTGGGCAAATCGTTGATCCTGTAATTGCGGTTCATCATCAGACCGCCCAGAAGACCTAGGCAGATCAGTTATGACAGCAACGACCG
This sequence comes from Nitrospira sp., assembly GCA_030456405.1. Next base: position 1,262 of record JAKDNQ010000059.1, on the reverse strand, counting down.
AAGGACCTGGCGATGGTTCCATAAACCGTCACCTTTCAAACCAGCAGGATCGTATTATGACGACCTTAGATGAGGGGATGGGAAAATCGTCAAAGAAGAGTTCTTCTACTCGATGGGCTCTGGCGACTGCGCCACATTGACCTGAGTTGGAGAACGTGCTTGACTACAAAAACCGTACCGCGTATCTAAAGAGGTCTGCCATGAAATGGTTGATCAGCCTCTTCTTCGCGCTGTCTCCTATCGTGATACCTTTGCAGACTTCGCAAGCCGATAACTCGACCGCCTCCAACTTTGGCCCTTTGGCCTCGCTCGTTGGCGAATGGCAAGGCAAAGATCCGGAAGGGAAACCGATGACCGCGTCATATCAGTGGACCGGCGGCGGCACGAGTCTAGTGGAAACGATGACGAAGGCTCAGACGCCGGTCATGATGACGATGTATTATGCAGATAAGGGCGGCCTGATGCTGACCCATTACTGTAAGCTCGGCAACCAGCCGCGTATGCGAGCCGATAGGCCCGGGAACGACGTCAAGTCGCTGTCCTTTCACTTCGTCGACATCACGAATCTCGCCAACCCAACGGACGCACATATGCACAAAGTCTCGTTTAACTTTCAGGATCAGGATCATTTCACCCAGGAATGGATGCTCAGCAAGGATGGGAAGGAGCTCCCGCATCGGTTTGAATTTACCCGTGTGAAGTAGAGCCCCTGTCGTTCACCGATCCATAAAAGAGGAGGAGATCATGGCGACCAAACAATATAAGCAACTGGGATGTCTGGATGTTGACGCCAGCGTCGGCTGCGGATTTCAGGTGAGGGCGGAGACTGAGGCAGAACTCATGCAGCTCGTAGCCACCCATGCCAAGCAGTGTCATATGCTGGAATCAATTCCTCAGGAATTGGCCGCCAAAGTAAAAGCGGCGATCAAGACTGTGCCCGTCACGGTGTAATAGATATCTTGACGGAGGGATGCCATCCCCTGTGCTCCTCGCGCAGGAGATGTCTCTCCTTAACTGTCTAATCAGAAACGACCTTGCCTTGTTAACCATGATCCATCAACGTGTATCGTTCACCGCGCCGCTGAGTGCACTCTTCATCTATCTATCTGAACACGGCACTCACAAAACAGGGAGGTTCCCATGCAACGTGTGATTGGACTGTTCGCTCTTTCAATGCTGCTGGTCGGACTTTCCGGCTGTAGCTATTTGTTCTATCCCCGAGCGGGCGACTATGCGGCGCAAGCGAAAGGCGCGAGCGGGGT
>JAKDNQ010000233.1 GCA_030456405.1 Nitrospira sp. | reverse complement strand
TCATCTCACCGATATCGACGCGCGCCTTCACAAACTTTTCCACCTCAGCCGGCTCCGTCGCAAGACCCACGCCCGAGAACAGCAGGACACCCAACGAGATTCCAATGATGTGACGTGCCAGATTCATGGATATGAACTCCTTGTAAAAATTGGACAAGACCGTCGCTCTGTGGAACAGTGCCCATCATACCATCCCAGCAAGACGAAAAAGAGGGGGGATGGAAGCTGATGATCTTCCGTGCTCGCGGAACGCGCACAGGCTCGTCTGTCTGCTTGGCCGGTCTTTCTGGTCTGTCTGGTTCTTCTGAATGAATTTCCAGTCCGATCAACCAGACAAACCAGATAGACAAGATAGACCAGATGAACCAGCATTTGCTGGACGCGCGCAGTGGAAGATCAATCAGCCCCCATCCCTGAAGAGAAACAAGCGAGCTTGGAGGGAGCATTGATAGAAACGTGTCGCTTGATGCATGCAGTACAGGGCCGCCTAGCTTACTCCTTTACACCGCTTCTCAATCGACCTATGTATCCACAGCAATACACGCAACCTGAAAGTTCTCGAATAATAGGTTTTCATCGGACTGTTTCTGCTAGGATGGTAGGGTGTGGAGAGTTGACCTGTGACATTGATAGAAAGGACGCTACTATGAACACCACGAAACTCATTGCCGCGGTGATCGTCATTGCTCTAATCGGTCTCCCATCCCTCTCCTTCGCAAGAGCGCGAGGGGGCGGATATGGTGGAGGGTATTCCAGCGGGTCAAGGAGTGGTAGCCCTTCTGGGAGCTTCGGCAGCCGCGGATCACGCACCTATGACCAGAACGGGGCAAAGCCGATCGAACAGTCGACGACACCCAAACCATCCGCAGCCACTCCACCATCAGCGTCCAACGGCCCGTCTCCTACGGCCCAGCCAGCGCCGGCCATGCAGCCCTCGTTTATGCAACGCAATCCTTTGTTGACTGGCATCGCAGCCGGCCTCGCCGGATCATGGATCGGCCATATGCTGTTCGGCGCAACAAACAGCAATGCTGCAAGTACTACCGAGGCCGGCGAGACCGGCGCGGCCTCCGGGGGTTTCGGCTCAACCGGGATACTCCTTCTCCTCATTCTTCTTGGAGCCGGAGCGTTCTTTTATTTTCTGAAAGTCCGGCGGCCGGTCCCTGACTTTTCTGGTATTTCGCGCAGCAGCGCAGTCAGCGGCAGTCTGTTGCGAGAACCTTCAGCAACGACCCTCCAAACCACGGCAGTGGTCAGTGACGTCACCTCCGCCGACAAAGCGGCCTTTCAACAACTGTTGACCGATATTCAAACCGCCTGGAGCCACCAAGATCTGGTCGGATTACGACGATTCGTCACACCCGAAATGTTGTCGTATTTCAGCACGGCCTTGGCCGAGCAAACCAGCCTCGATATTGCTAATCACGTTGAGGATGTGGTGCTCGTACAGGCAGATGTCAGGGAAACCTGGATCGAAGATACGACGCACTACGCCACGATCGGCCTTCGCTGGAGTGCCCGCGACTACACTGTATCCTTGACCAAGCAGCGAGGAGCACCTGGCTATCTCGTCGAAGGCAGCGAAGAGACGCCGAGCGAATCCAGCGAAGTGTGGACATTTATGCGATACCAAAATGGGAAATGGTTACTCTCGGCGATTCAGCAATAAGAAGGTGAGGAGCGGCCAGGCGCCCTCCTTGCTCGCAGAACGCGCACGATCAGAATGTGCTCGTTCGATGCGCGCAGTTGAGGGCAGCCTCGTCCGCTCCTCTTGGAGAGACGTAAAAAATGATAGGAACGCGCGCACTGAGAAGGGCTTCGCTCGGTGGTCGCACGTAGACCAACATGGACGCCCTTCCCAGAGATGGACAGGAGCAGGCTTGGAGAGACATTGAGGGAGATGGCAGTATCTTGACGTGGGCGATCGAGGATCGACCAGGCTATCCTACATAAGCCAGACCGACCATCAAGAACCACCTGAACGTTCGCCTTCTTTCCTTACTCGGTACCCTCGACATTCCACAATCGCTTTTTCACCTCCCCGCTTCTACACGTCGCACAGCCGGGGTAGTTCACCGGCCCATAGATACCAGAGAAAATGGAGACGTCATATGGATAAGATTGAACAAAACAAGCATGCGTGGACTTGAGCGACCGGTGTACTGGACGCTCTGTTCGCTATAGCAGATGCCTGTGTGGTAGAGTGTTGAGACCTGCTGAACCATGTGTTTCTCGATCGCTTCAAGGCCACTCGCTAGAGAACACGCCTCGACCTCCCCGCAACGACGGGGTGGCAATGAATCACCGGAGTGACGCTTCACTCCTTAACAGATTTACAGGAGAGACCATGACCACGAAACCCATAAAGCCCGTGCATCCACGAACAGACACGGCTTGGGTCCGCATTCCTGATGGCACGAAGGTGAAACACCGGCATGAAGGACACGTCGGATTCATCGATGGACTCACCGAAATCGTCAGTGGACCGAACCGGAATCCAGACGGGAAGACGCAGTATCGTATGAATATCGGGGCGCCCGATCGTCAGCTCGTGACCGAAAGCGACTTATCTATTCTGGTCGACGACGAAGACCTCGTCATCATGCTGCGACAAAAGGCGCCCTATCGCCGCGCCGTGACACAATCATTGCACAGCGTGCTCGCGCCGGATCGCTTCGTTAAGCTGGACTAACAGTTCTCGAAACACAATTTGGAAGCCGCCTGATATTGCGGATTCACGCGGCTGGAACAATAGAGAATGTCCTCGTGGGGTCTCAAAAATTCCTTGCAGCAAGGCTGCGGGCGAGCCGAAACCGGAGGAGATACCGACCGCACTTTGTGGGGCCGTTCGCCCGTATCATGCATCTTGGCGAACGGAACCCCCCAGCGTTTCCGACCTCTGAGATCCTCAATCGTTACGGTGAGGATTTCGACAAGCTGAGAACGGAGCTTGAGGAGTATTTCGGCCCCCTTCTCGAATGGAGATAACCGTGACAGAAACCTGCTACGCCAAAGGCCAAAAAGTTATCTTGGTCACCAGCCAGGTCAAGAACGGTAAATGGTTGTGCACATTTTCCATTCCAGGGTTCAGCCATTTGGACGGCGGCCTACAAGGCCAGGATCCGTCGAAAGGCCACAAGACGGAATGGGAGGCAAGAACCAATGCGTTTCAACGCGCCAAATCGTTTCTGGAGCGGCCACAAGACATGACACAGAGGCAACCTCTGGGAAAAACCTAACCCTCATATTTCACGAGCGAGACAAGCAAGACAGGCGCGGACTCGCGAAGATGAAACTTCCGTCCTGTTCCCCCGATTCCTTTCCCGTTTCTGTAACCATTCTCTGTATCACGCACTCGCCGTGCGCGATTGTCACAACGCTTTCACGGGATCGGCATAGGCATTCGTATAGTGCCCGGACCAATGACAATAGCGGCGGTTGGCCCAGGTGTTGACCTCGCTATTTTGAGTTGTGCCATAGCGTTTGGCCAACACAGCCTTGAACGTGCCCAAGTTCCCCTCGATCTCCAGAAGATCTGCATCCGTAATCTTCTCCCACTTCGCTTTAAGTGGCGCCTTGAGTTGAGTCCAAAACGCTTTAAATTGTTCTTGATTCATGTGGCATTCCTTTCTTATGTGATTGATCGTAAATGTAGACACCACCTAACCGGTACATCCCATCGGTTGGTGCTACCCCTGCATTCGCTGGAGACACCAGTAGTGGGCCACTGGAGGTGGCAACCCAATGAGCACTGTGGCGTAGACTGGAGAATCGGACGCACGGGAACGTGGGAGGGAGTGCAGAGTGCGAGAGATGGGACAGTCGGCGTAGCTCAGTACGTCATGGTCTTACCCTACCGTGCGCAGAGGGAAAGAGTCAATGCAAAGGAGGCCGGAGCTGGCTCTCACGACAGAATGTCGAGTGGCCCCACCTGAGGCCCAATGGGAGGACACTCGTCTCTTCTCCCAGGGACGCACTTTTTCCCATGCAAGGCCGCAGTGAGCAATCACTTACTTCTTTACTAAGGGATGGCTGGGATGATCCCAACTGCGCGGAATATTCCACCCACCCAGCTCTCAGCGCGCCAAGACGCGCTTTATCCCAAGCGAGGGCTTCCAATTCTTTCTACGTCTCTTTGGGGAGCGGCCAAGGTTGGCCTATACTGCGCGCATCGAGCGAGTACGTGGGTCGTTCCCTATCCTCATTTTCAGCATTCTGTTGCCCGGCATTTTTCATGACAGTTCATCGTGCAATAGCCAAGCAAGACAGGCACAAGCCCCAACAAAATAACGTTCTTGCAGGATGCTCAAAAAGTTCGTCCAGCAAGGCCGCAGGCGAGTCGAAACCGGAGCAACTGTCTTGGTTGTCAAG
>JAKDNQ010000232.1 GCA_030456405.1 Nitrospira sp. | reverse complement strand
GGCGAGCAACAGCGGGTGGCGATCGGGCGAGCGCTGCTCACAAGTCCCAAGCTGCTGCTGATGGATGAGCCGCTCACCTCGCTCGATATTCAGCGCAAACAAGAGCTCATCCCGTTCATAAACCGGCTGCATGAGGAACTGTGCATCCCGGTGATCTATGTCAGCCATTCGATCAACGAGATCCTCCAGCTTGCAGATCGTGTCGTCCTCTTGAAACAGGGCAAACTCGTGGGTGTGGGAGCGCTCAATGAGGTGCTCACCTCCCTGGAGTACCGGGGGAGTTTCGGATCGCTCCGAGTCGGCGCGGTCTTGGACGCTCGTGTGGCAAGCCACGAACCGCAGTACGGTCTCACTCAACTGGAATTCAAGGGCCAATTCCTGTTTGTGCCGCTTCAGCCCGTGGCCATTGGGCAGCCCCTACGCGCGCACATCCTTTCCAGCGATGTCAGCCTTGTCGTAGGCCGGACCGATGCTCCGACCAGCGTGTTGAACATTCTTGAGGCGACGATTCTTGAGATCCGGGAAATGGATCAGTCCTCGGTAGACGTACTATTGGATATCGGAGCGCCGCTCGTCGCCAGCATCACCCGAAAATCGCTTGCGGACCTCGGGTTAAAACCAGGCCAGCGGGTATTTGCGTATATCAAAGCCGTGGCGATTAATGAGGAGCTGGCGGAGTAGATGAGAGCATTTCTCTACGGCGCGCCGATCGGGATGTTAGGAGGGCTGATCGGGCTTGGCGGGGGGGAGTTCCGGTTGCCGGTGCTGACCGGGGTGTTCAGATACAGCGCAAAGCAGGCGGTCCCCCTGAACCTTGCGATCAGTTTGTTCACCGTTGTCGCGGCCTTCGTGAGTCGGGCTTCGCTGACCTCCTTGCACAGCCTGCTGCCTATCGTGCCGCTGCTCTGTATGCTCGGAATCGGCTCCATGATCGGGGCGCATGTGGGCAGTGGCCAGGTGTATCGGCTTCATGACATGGGCGTGGAAAAGCTGGTGACGGCTTTATTGATCATCATTGGAATGCTGCTTATTGCTGAATCCTTTTGGGTCTTCGAGGCGCGCCAACTCTTCAACAGCGCTGAACTCAATCTCCTTCTTGGGGTGTTGTTCGGGCTGGGCATCGGACTGATCAGCAGCTTCCTGGGGGTCGCGGGCGGGGAAGTGATCATCCCTACCCTGGTTCTGGTGTTCGGCGTCGACATAAAGGATGCCGGAACCGGCAGTCTTCTCGTGAGTACTGCCCCTATACTGGTGGGCATGTTTCGATATGGGAAGCAGGGACGGTATCGCTCGCAATCGGATATGCGCATCGTGGCTCTGATGGGAATCGGATCAGTGATCGGGGCCGTGGTTGGAGGCATGATGCTGGGGATCATGCCGGGACAGCCACTTAAGCTTTTACTCGGCCTATTGCTCATCCTGTCGGCGGTCAAAGTGTTCCGCCTGAAGAGACAAAGAACAGTCGCTCTGGAGAGAGACGGGGAAGCGTTCTAAACGGGGAGTATCCTATGAAGCTGATGCTTACTATTTCATGCCTGCTGCTCCTTGTTTCCATGACGGTGTCCGCGCAAACGGACCATACCCATTCTCCTTCCAGCGCCGAAGACTGCGCGAAACTCTCCCCGGCATTGCAGGCAGTGATAGGAGCGATGGACGGGGAGGGCTTGAGGATCGAAGCGGCGCCAAAGCCGGAGAGTGCCTCCGCAGTTGAACCCGGTATCCATAAGCTGGAGGTGGCACTTCGACCGCTGTCGGAGGTGGCGCTCGTGGGAAAAGAGAGTCCGTCCCGGGACATGCGACAACGGGAGGATGCCACGGCTGGAAATACAAAACAGAGCGGGAAGGTGGAAAGCCTGTTTGGAGGTTTTATTCGGCTAACAATTCCCAAGGATGGCTTGTACAGGATTTCCGCAGATTCAGCCATCTGGATTAACGTGATAGATGGGGAAAAACTGGTCGAACGGGTCAGAATCGCTCCTCGTTTGCGTTGCGGCCGGATTCACAAGAGCCTGGGGTTTCCGTTACAAGGAGAAAAATCCTATTGGCTGGAGCTGTCGGGGAGCACAGGTCCGAACGTGGCGCTGCTCGTGACGGAAGAGTGAGAACGTTAAGGAGAGAGGATAATATGGCAAAACGCAGCCTGGCATTGATGCCTCAGGGACCGGATGCGGTATTCACCGCTCGCGAGGCGGCAAAGTACCTGCGCCTCGCTCTTCCCACCTTTTACCGGTACCTATGGGAGGGGAAAATTCCCACTTCCAAGATCGGCGGGAGGTATCGCTTCAAAAAAGCGATGCTGGATCGCTGGTTGGGGAAAAAACCGGAAGGCGAGGAGGTCAGCGGCAGGAACAAATTGGTCGGCATCGTCTCGGCGATCAAGCGTGATGTCATCATGGCTCAGGTGAATCTGGACGTGGGAGAGAACAAGATCACTGCGGTCATCACGCGTGATGCTCTTGATGAGCTTGGCCTGAAGGTCGGGGATCGCGCGATCGCCCTCATCAAGGCAACCGAAGTGATGGTGATCAAGGAAACATAATGTCGTTTCTCAATCGGGTGCTCCATTTTCTCTGAAAATTATATTTCCGCTGCCGAAATGGGCATAAAGGCATGAGTCGCTTAGGCAAAAGTATGACAAGCATCACCACGAAACTGATTAATCCTACATAAGTTTCTCGTTGCCTTGAACACCCGGGTATTTCCACCTATTGTATGACACCTCAACACAGTGCAAGCTGGTGACTGAGACCACATGTGCGTTAACAACAAGGAGGCAACACATGGCTATCAGCGCAAGAAATAAGCTCCAGGGAAGAGTGTCGAGTATCAAGTCCGGTGAGGCGATGTGCCTCGTCACGCTCGATGCGCAGGGAACAAAGATCGTAGCGGCTGTCACCAATCAAGGTGTAGAAGAATTGAACTTGAAACCCAACGACCAGGTCACGGCCGTCATCAAATCCACCGAGGTCATGCTCATGAAGGGCGGAGGCCAGGCCACGTTGAGCGCCCGGAACCGTTTTGCGGGTCAGGTCGAATCGGTTCAAAAAGGCGAAGCGATGGGTCTGGTCACGGTCAAAATGGGACAATTCCAACTCGGCGCGGCGATCACGCGTGAAGCCATTGACGAAATGGGTTTGAAACAAGGCGATCAAGTGACAGCGGTGGTGAAGGCGACTGAAGTCATGTTGATGAAGTAAATAAGCCAGCAGGCTGTTAACAAAGTCCGCCAGCATCGTTCTCGTATCGCTCAGAGGCTCAACGCTGAGGCAAACTTCCTCGGAGATCGGAAACACTGAAGGGGCTTATCCGTTTGCCAAGAACTATTGAGAAGGGCAAACGGCTACACGAAGTGCGGTCCGTACCTCCTCGCCTCTTCGCTCGCTGCGGCCTTGCTGGACGGCCTTTCTGAACAGCTGCAGACGATTGAGCTTCCATCGGTGATCTCGGGCGTGGTGTCGTTTCCGGCGTCGTCATCCAGTTTGTAGACAAACTGCTAGGCAGTAGGACTTCAAGGTGGCCACGTACGTGGCCACCTTTTTTGTGACCGCGCGGGTTCCGAGCCTTGAATCCAACTTCAACGGGACGAGGCTGAAGGGCTGGCGGGGATGCGAACGGCGCAGCGGTATATGTCTGTATTCGTGCGGAAGATATCCTGCATGAGCAGGCCGGAACGGCATCACCAGTGTGCGGAGCTAGAAAAGGCCGGCGATACCCTTGGTAATTTTTTCTTGGATGATCGGCGTCGCTTCAGGGATGTCGAGATCTTTTTGCCGCACATGGCCCACCATCCGAATCTGTTGGACATTCGGTCCGCTAGCAGCCTGTCCGCCAGCCGGTTGGCCCAACGTCTTGCCTAGTTTCCGGTCGGTAATCTGCACGTCAGCGACGCAGAGATAGACGACGCCTTCTTCTTTCGGAGCCTGTTGCATCTGCATACCAGGAAAGCCTCCTCGCCCGCCGCTCATGGCCATGGCCTGCGCCATCATGGCGTTCATGTCGGGCATACTTCCACCCATTGGCATGCCACCCATGCCCCCGCCCATCCTGCTCCCTGACATATCACCGGCTGAGGCCATCGCGGCGCCGCCGCTGCTGATACCCGCGCCGGCTCCTGCTTTGGCCACGCTTTCCGGTGATACCCCCTCTGCCGCTTTGTGGCAATAGATGATCTTGGCCTGAATCCAATAGTTCGCCTGTTCCGGGTCTTTGATCAGTTGATAGCCCTTCGCCGTGAGTTTGGTGTTCAGCTCATTCAGCGTCACCTGTTGATTCTCCGAAGCGTTGCGGAGCTGCGTATAGACAGTTCGGCTGGTGTTCGGGTCGAGAAAGATGGTGTTGCTGTTCATCAGGCCGGTGCGAATGATGTTAGAGCAGCCG
>JAKDNQ010000231.1 GCA_030456405.1 Nitrospira sp. | reverse complement strand
AGGAACTCCTGGCCCTCCTCCATCAGTCCCGCACGCCCGAGAGCGTCGCCGGGGAGCTACGCACCATGTTCGTTGATCAAGACCACACCGCTCCCCAGGTCTATCAAGACGCCGTCCACCAGATGCGTGCCGCCGCAAAAGCCATGGCTCTCGCCATCGACCAACAAGTCACCGCCGACCAGCGCCACCACGCCGTGACCAAGCTCCAACGGCTCATCGATCAGCTCCACGATCTGCAGAGGGAATAGTCTGTCTGGTCTCTCTGGTCTGTTTGGTTTGTCTCGTTGTCCGGACCAGACACCCAACCAGAACCAGATAAACAAAACAAACCAGAGAAACCACGTCCCCCGTCCCCTGAAAGACGGGGTGCTTTCTCTAAAGGAAACGGGTATCCTGCGGCGAAATTTTAGCCCTACAATCAGTGGTTAAGGCATGATCAACGAAGCCGATACCTGCCGGAAATATGTCCTCCCGAAGCTCATAGCAGCAGGCTGGGACAACGACCCACGCTCCTTCACCGAACAGAAAACATTTACAGATGGTCGAATCGTCTTAATGGGCGAGAAAGTCCGGCGTCGACGTCAGAAAAGAGCAGACTATCTCTTGCGCTACACACGCGACTTCGTGATCGCCGTCGTTGAAGCCAAAGCCGCATACAAATCATCAAGCGATGGGGTACAGCAGGCGAAGGACTATGCCGAAGTCCTCGGTCTGAAATTCGCTTATGCGACCAATGGGCATGGCATTGTCGAGTTCGACTTTCTCTCGGGTAAGGAACAGGAACTGGAAAGCTTTCCGACTCCTGACGAACTCTGGCAACGACTCCGCACAGGCGAAAAGCTCAATGACGATACGGCAGCCGAACAGCTGCTCACGCCCTACAACCATCTCTCAGGAAAAATCCCGCGCTATTACCAGGACATTGCCATCAATCGGACTGTGCAATCGATCTTGCAAGGCAAGCATCGCATCCTCCTGACAATGGCGACAGGCACAGGGAAAACGGTCGTCGCGTTTCAGATCTGTTGGAAGCTGTGGCAAGCGCGTTGGAACAAGACCGGCGAATACCGTCGTCCCAAGATCCTCTATCTGGCAGACCGGAACATTTTGATCGACGATCCAAAGGATAAAATCTTTACTCCGTTCGATGATGCGCGCTGGAAGATCGAAAACGGCGAGGTGAACAAAGGCCGCGAGATGTACTTCGCCATTTACCAAGCAATCGCCAAGGACGAACACCGCCCAGGCCTGTATAAGGAATATGCGCGTGATTTCTTCGATCTGATCATCGTGGACGAGTGCCATCGGGGAAGCGCACGCGATGAGAGCAATTGGCGGGAGATCCTCGACTACTTTGAGCCCGCCCATCAGCTCGGTATGACGGCGACGCCGTTGCGAGAGGACAATCGCGACACCTATGTGTACTTCGGCAATCCGATTTACACATACAGTTTGCGGCAGGGCATAGACGATGGGTTCTTAGCGCCCTATCGGGTGCACCGAGTGGTCAGCGCATGGGACGCGGCCGGATGGCGTCCAAGCCAGGGCGATCTTGATCGTTACGGACGCGCAATTCCTGACGACGAATATCGCACCAAGGACTTTGAGCGCGTCGTCGCACTCCGTGCGAGGACGCAGGCGATTGCCCGCCACCTGACGGATTTCATGAAAAAGACGGATCGCTTCGCCAAGACCATCGTGTTCTGCGTGGACCAAGAGCATGCCGCTGACATGCGACAAGCGCTCAATAATCTCAATACTGATTTGACCCAGCAACACGCTGACTATGTGTGTCGGGTGACTTCGGAAGAAGGAGATGTCGGACGCGGGCATTTGGGACGATTTCAGGAATTGGAAACCTCCACGCCGGTGATTCTTACCACTTCCCAACTCCTCACCACCGGTGTCGATGCGCCGACGTGCAAGAACATCGTGCTGGCAAGGGTGGTCAATTCGATGACCGAGTTCAAGCAGATGATCGGGCGCGGCACACGGGTGCGCGATGATTACAACAAACTGTATTTCAACATTTTGGATTACACTGGCTCAGCCACACGCCTCTTTGCCGATCCGGACTTCGACGGCGATCCGGTGCTCATCACGGAGGAGCAAATCGATGAGGCCGGTGTAACGGTACCGAAGACCTATGAGATCCTCGAAGAACAGCCGGTGATGGCGGAACGGGAGGGGGAATTTCAGATCTCAGATAGCCAGATCTCAGATGACAGGGAAGGGGAGCGCCGCAAGTTTTATTTCGATGGCGGCCAAGTTGAGATCGTCGCCCACATCGTCCATGAACTCGATCCGGACGGCAAGCAATTGCGCGTGGTCAAGTTTACAGAGTACACGGCAGACAAGGTGCGCACGCTTTATCCCTCCGCGCCGGAGCTGCGCGAGCAGTGGGCCAATCCGGATAAGCGGTCGGAGATTATTCGGGGCCTGGAAGAGCGGGGAATTGATTTCGACAGCCTGGCTACGGCGGCCAATCAACCGGATGCCGACCCCTTTGACCTCCTATGTCATCTGGCGTTTAATGCCCCCCTGCGAACCAGACGCGAGCGAGCAGATCGGTTGAAGAAGGAAAAGAAAGACTTCTTTGATCAATACGGCTCCGAAGCCAAGGCGATTCTCAACGACCTGTTGGAAAAGTATGCCGAACACGGAACGGCACAATTCGTCTTGCCGGATGTGCTGCATGTCCCGCCGATCTCCGAGCGAGGGAATGTCATGGAGATTGCCGGCCTGTTCGGCGGACCAGATCAGTTGCGACAGGCAGTTACGCAGTTGCAGACCTTACTTTATGCTGCGTAGCGAAGCGCATAGCAGATAGCAGATTTCAAATCTCAAATGTGGGTGTGAGATCTATGATCTGGCATTTGAGATGTGAAATTTGAAATTCCCCCAGAGGCGCCATGAAATATAAACGCTTCGAAGATCTTCCGGTTTGGCAAGCGGCTATTGAACTCGCGAGGAAAACTTTCGCCTTCACCAGTCACGATGCTTTCCGCCGCCACGCTGGCTTGCGCGATCAGTTGGAGCGCGCCACGCTCTCCATCTCTAATAACATTGCCGAAGGATTCGAGCGCGGTAGCACGAATGAACTCCTGGCATTTCTGTACATAGCCCGTGGCTCCGCCGGTGAAGTCCGATCCATGCATTGCCTCCTCGAACGTGTCTCCGAATTCTCCTCTCTGCAATCTGAGATCTGCGATCTGAAATCCCGCGCTGAGCGGGCATCACGGCAGCTCTACGGCTGGATTGAGCAACTCAAGAACGGCGACATCACCGGCCAACGGCACCTAAACGACACCACTCGCGCCCGGACGACAGCGAAGAAGGACCAAGACGAGTTTCTCCAAGAGTTAGACCGCATTCGTCACTCCGGCAAAGAAGCATCTGATATTTGAGATCGTATATTTGTAATCTGAAATGTGAGATTTCAGATCTTTTTATGGCTAAAACAAAACAATCAGCCGCACCACTGACGACCGCCCAACAACTCGGCTCGCTCATCAAGTCTGCGCGCGACATCATGCGCAAGGATAAGGGGCTGAACGGCGATCTCGACCGCTTGCCCATGTTGACCTGGATCATGTTCTTGAAGTTCCTGGACGACCTGGAGCAAATCCGCGAGACCGACGTCAAGCTTGCAGGTAAACGCTTCCGTCATACCATCGAACCGCCCTACCGCTGGCGCGACTGGGCGGCAAAACCAGACGGCATCACCGGCGATGAACTGATTGCCTTCGTGAACAACGAAGAAGCCCGCGGTCCCGACGGCAAGAAAGGTCCCGGTCTTTTCGCGTACCTCCGCAACCTTCAAGGTACCAACGGCGGCGACCGCCGCGACGTGATCGCCACCGTCTTCAAAGGCACCGTCAATCGCATGATCAACGGCTACCTCCTCCGCGATGTGGTCAACAAAGTCCACGGCATCCACTTCATATCCTCCGGAGAAATCCACACCCTCGGCCATCTCTACGAGTCCATGCTCAAGGAAATGCGCGATGCAGCCGGTGATTCTGGCGAGTTCTACACCCCACGCGCTGTCGTCCGCTTCATGGTCGCCGTTACCGATCCCAGGTTAGGGGAGACCCTCCTCGATCCCGCCTGCGGCACCGGCGGTTTCTTGGTTGAGTCCTTCGAGCATTTGCGAAAGCAATGCAAGCGGGCTGAGCATTACGCCGTCCTCCAATCCGAAAGCCTTCTGGGCGGGGAGGCCAAACCGCTACCCTATCTGCTCGCACAAATGAATCTCCTCTTGCATGGCTTAGAAACGCCGAGGATCGATCCCCTCAACAGCCTCCGCTATCCCCTTAAAGAGATCGGCGACCGCGATCGTGTGGACATCATCCTGACCAATCCCCCCTTCGGCGGTGA
>JAKDNQ010000230.1 GCA_030456405.1 Nitrospira sp. | reverse complement strand
GTCCATCGCCGATACCTCCGGATAAGGCCATCAGTATAGCATTGTACGTTCATTCCTGCCTAACGGCCCCGCGGATGATCATCCTCGGGGCCGGTGAGACGACGCGAAGCGTCGGCTCACCGGCTGAGTTGACCGGGCGGCGCGATCATCACAGCCAATGATGGGAACCGGACATCTTGAGAGACGAGCTACCGCCGCTCCGGTCCAACGACGTGTTAGCGCTCGTCCTGGCCACACGCGACTAGCGTAATGCACAGACTTGACAATATATACTTCAAGATCGCAGAGGCGATTTCCCGCCAGATGGATCAAGACCGCCTGGCCTACAGCACGAAGACGAGGCTTGAAATCGGGACTCTTAGCTGAATGCGCGTTCAGCGTGAAGAGGATGTCGTATAAGACCACCTACTCATTCAGCCCTACGCCTCAGGAACGGAAGAAGAGAAAGGCGGTCGCTCAGCCTGAGCCGATTGCGCCGATGGAAAATTGTTCAGTCATGCCGGAGAAGGAAAATTGACTTCTCCTTTTTCCTCCAGTAGGCTTACGAGGATACTGCGCACCATCAGGAAAGCCACAATCATGACCACCGTCACACGCCATCCCTACATTGTCTGCACCGAAGACATTCTCCACGGAGCTCCCATTGTGACGGGCACCCGTACCCCAGTGCGCGCGATCGCCGAGTTGTGGAAATTCGGCGTTGCTCCGGAAGAAATCATCGGACGGCTACCTCACCTCACACTGGCCCAGGTGTTCGATGCGCTCAGCTACTATCAGGAACATCGTGAAGCGATTGATGAGGACATCCGCCTCAATCGCGTCCCGGCTGAAAAGATTCATCCTCGCCTCCGGTGACCGAGTCTCCTATTTTTATCCGGTTGTATCTCGATGAAGATGTGTCGGTCTTTGTGGCTCAGCTCCTACGTCCACACGGATTTGAGGTACTGACGACAAGGGAGGCGAAGAATCTTGGTCGTTCGGACGCCGCGCAATTGGAATACGCGGCAGCACACCAGCATACGATACTCACTCATAATCGGCGCGACTACGAACAACTGCACGAGGCCGCACTCATCGAGCAGCGCTTCCATTCCGGGATTCTCATCGCAAACCGCCGCGCCTCAGACTTCGAACTCGCACGGCGAATCATGACCGTGCTCGACACGTTCACCGCCGACGAGATCGCCAACCAACTCCTCTACGTCTAATTTAATCAGGATGCTGAAAAGAGGGGATGAGGTGATACGCGATCCCCTTGTTCACGCAACGCGTGGCCTCAGAGGAGGGAGTGGCCTGGTGCCCTTTTCGCTCCCAGAACAGAGGAGGGGATAGAGCCTGATGATCTTCTGTGCTTGCACAACGTGAGGCCTCAGAATGACTCGATGGAGCAGGCAGACCGTTCTTCTTGCTCGCAGAACGCGCACGATAAGAATGTGCTCGTCCGATGCGCGCAGTGAAGAACAATCTGCCTACTCCCTCTGGGGAAGTTGGGGAATCAGAAGGCCCTCGCTCGGGCTATTGGCACGTCTCGGCGTGACAGGGGGGTGAGAAAGAGGCGCGCAGGGGAAGATCCATCAGCCCCCATCCCTGAGGAAGTAATGAGCAAGCTTGGAGAAAGCATGTGTATCGTTCGATACGCACAGTCGAGGACAACCTGGCCGCTCCCTCCAAAACTCAAGAAAAGAGATGGGGAAAGAAGGAGAGACTACCAATTCACTGCACTTGCGCAACGTGCTGTCGCGAAAGACCGGACGCAGTGGGCGGGTGGCTGATCTTTCCTCTCGTAAAAGGTTAAACAAGAGATGGAAACTGTTTTTGATTTTCAGTAGGAGACAAATGGCGCTTCACGAAAGACGAGAAAGCAACACAGACCGATAGCGGGGCTAAACCTTCCGAAAAACATTCCCGACCCCTTTGTTTTCTCCTTCCCTGAAAAAGTAGGCCAATGCTCGTCACTTTACTGCGATCACAAATCGTGAGCAAGCAGGATGATAGGTGATATCGAAACGTCGAGGCGTACTGTTTCATTACGTTGAGGTGGACAAACGACCGAGAACGAA
This sequence comes from Nitrospira sp., assembly GCA_030456405.1. Next base: position 2,333 of record JAKDNQ010000230.1, on the reverse strand, counting down.
GCCTGAGACCTCTTGTGGTTATTTCTCTTTTCCTCCGGTCGGAAGTACCGCCTCATCGTTTGCAGTTTTGGTGGGGTTTGGTTTGAATGCTTCGAACACTTTCAAGAAAGACTCGGAAGGTTCTGGCTTCAAAACCATTAGCGATATGTCATCGGCACGGAATCGAATAGTCTGATCAGCGATGCTAACGTATAGGTACTTGTCCGTCTGATACAGTAATCGTCCGCTTAATGAGGGCTTCCCTTCAGCAATAAAGGAATCAGGCAAGAGTGAGCGAGTGTTTTGGGCTAAAGAAAAGACTATTTCTAGTGGACGCCCCCCACCGATTTTTGAAGATACCTGGCCGAAGTAGGTAGCGCCGAAACTGAGTGCTATAACTAGCACGAAGACTGCGGAATAAATTGCCGTGAATCCGATGCGATCTAAAGTGATCTTACGGCGCTTAAAGCTGTCGAAAACAAAATTAATATACAGTGCAATGACAAGATACAACCCGAATACGCCAACCATATTTATTATTTTCGGGCCAGCAAAAAATGCATAGATCGCCAAGACCTCAACAATAATCTGCACAATTTCGTTAGCACGGAGAAATCGAACATCGAAGTTTGAGATGTCGAGGGTGTACGTGATGAAGAAAGCGCCAGAAAGTACGGCGTAAAACCAAGCCGTCTCGATTTGCCCAAGCGCGGTAGTCGTGTACAGCGCTGCTGACAGGCAGCAGAAAAAAATGAATCTACTGAAAGAATGAACAAATACGACAACGGACCAAAAGCGGCTCTGGCGAACACGGTTAACTTGCTGAATGTCTTCGGATAACCAGCGGGGTGTATAGAGGACTGCTCGCCCTGCGAACAGATAGAAGCAAACCAGAAAAAACGCAAAATTTGCTGCGGCAAGCAGATACCTTCCGCTCACGAATTCGAAATCAGAGAGTCCGAACTGAGATAGGTGGGCATTTTGAACGAGAAATCCCGACAGGTAAAACATCGCGATGATGATTGCCCATAGATGACCGTTCACACTATTAAGCGTCGCCCACCATGAAGAGCTTGGCAGTTTTTCCTGCTCCTCCTGTGGGGGCAACGCTGGCGGCTGAGTGCCTTGCTCAGTCATTCCTGGGAAAAGAAACGGAGTCGGTTAACGTACTCATTGAATCTCCTCCTCGCCCCGCAATGCTACCACTCCTCCTCAGTGAAATCATGCGGAAGGGAACGAAGGGGGAAAGGGGGCGGCAGAATAACTGATGACAATGTTCCATCCGTATGTTCGTGGCATGAGCAGCTCCATCACGATGCATCATGTCCGGTTCCTTCACTCTTGGCAGGACACCCCAGCACAGTGACCTACTTTCGTTTCCCGTGCAACGACCAGCTTCGGTCTTCTCTTCAGAGGCTGCTCAAAAAGGCCATCCAGCAAGGCCGCAGGGAGTGGGGCGACTGAGGCGTACCCGAGAGGGTACGTCGCAGGGAGACGCACGACTGAGAACGATGCTGGGGGCCTTTTTCAGCAGCCGACTTAGTAGGTGTCGGTGGGTGGGCATGTGCAGATAAGATTCCGATCTCCATACGCTTCGTCGATGCGGCTCACGCTGGGCCAGAATTTATGATCGCGTACCCAGGGGGCAGGAAAGGCAGCCTGCTCGCGGCTGTAGGGGCGATCCCATGCGTCGGACGCCATGACCTGTGCCGTGTGGGGAGCGTTCTTCAGGAGATTATTGGTGCGCGGCTGACGGCTCTCGACGATGTCTTGGATCTCTGCATGAATCGAGATCAGCGCTTCGCAATACCGGTCTAATTCCTCTCTCGTTTCGCTTTCCGTCGGTTCGATCATGAGTGTCCCGGCAACCGGGAACGAGACCGTCGGAGCATGAAACCCATAATCCATCAAGCGCTTTGCCACATCCATCGCTTCTATTCCGGCAGTCTCTTTGAACTGACGAAGATCGAGAATAAACTCGTGCGCGACGAACCCGGACGTTCCTGTGTAGAGGATGGGATAATATTTCTCCAGCCGCTTGGCCATGTAGTTGGCGCTCAAGATCGCCACCTGCGTGGCCTTGGTCAAGCCGTCACGCCCCATCAGGGCGATATAGACCCAGGAAATTGTCACGATGCTGGGGCTACCGTACGGCGCTGCGGACACCGTCCCAATGGAGTCTCGCCCACCCAATTGCGTCACTGGGTGGCCGGGAAGAAACGACGCCAGATGCCGCGCCGCAACGATCGGTCCCATCCCAGGCCCCCCCCCTCCATGAGGGATACAGAATGTTTTGTGTAGATTCAGATGGCAGATATCCGCGCCGATGTCTCCAGGCCGGCAGAGTCCGACCT
>JAKDNQ010000229.1 GCA_030456405.1 Nitrospira sp. | reverse complement strand
CGAGCAGGTTGGCTGGAGCTCCGGTGATGGCGTCCGATCTTCGTGCGAGCGCAGGATTGGTCTTAGCCGGCTTGGCGGCGGAAGGCACCACGGAGATTCTCCGCGTCTACCATTTGGATCGTGGCTACGAGAGAATGGAAGAGAAACTGCGCGGGTTGGGCGCCACGATCACCCGTCATAGGGAATGTGCGGCTCCGGCCGACAATTGTTGACATCATGCTGATGATTGCTTTGTCGAAAGGGAAAATGCTGGAGCTCGCACTGGACGTCTTCCGCCGGGCAGGCTATGCCACGGGCAGCTTCTCTACCGTAAGCCGTCGGCTTGTGTTTCCCTGCCCGGAGATCGACATGACGTTTCTGATCGTGCGACCGACCGATGTGCCGACCTATGTCGAATATGGCGCAGCGGACATTGGGATCGTCGGGAAAGACGTTTTGATGGAGCAGGACAGCGATGTCTATGAGCCATTGGATTTAGGGTTCGGAGCGTGTAGAATTGCCGTCGCTGCGCTCAAGGGACAGGCCTCACGTGACCGGCTGTCCTCAAAAATTCGGGTGGCGACGAAGTATCCGAAGATCACCGAGCGGTACTTCAATCAGCATGGCGTATCGGTCGAAATCGTCAAGTTGTACGGTTCGATTGAATTGGCGCCGTTGGTCGGTCTGGCTGACCGGATTGTCGATCTAGTCGAGACAGGCAACACGCTGAAGGCCCATGACCTTGTCGAAGTGGAGTGCATTGCGCAGTCCACGGCTCGGGTGATTGTCAATCGAGCAAGCCTGAAGCTGAAGCACGCGGTGATCACACAATTAATTCAAAAGCTCCGGGCTGTCAGCGGTACATCACCAGGATCTCGAACCGCTGCTCCGCGCAACGCTTCGCGTGGGGTAGGTCGAAGGGTCAGACGAACGCGCGCATGAAGATTGTGGCCTCCACCGAGCGAGCCTTTCTCCCTGCCCTCAAGAAAGTGGCATTGCGTGCTCGCGTGCAGGGGGCAGCTGTCGAAAAGACGGTCAAGTCGATCTTACAAGCGGTGGAGCGGGGCGGCGACAAGGCTGTCCTTCGTTATGCGAAACGGTTTGACCGCGTCTCCATGAACGCTTCGGAGCTGCGCGTCACTCCTGAAGAAATCAAGGACGCCTACTTCCACATCCGGAAAGACGAGGGCGACGCGCTTCGGTTTGCTGCCCAGCGGGTGACGTCGTTTCACGAACGCCAACGCATCAAGACCTGGATGTATCAGGATAACCAGGCGACACTGGGTCAGGTGGTCACGCCGGTTGATGCAGTCGGGGTCTATGTGCCGGGGGGAAAGGCGGTGTATCCCTCGTCGGTCTTGATGTGCGCGATTCCGGCCAAAGTAGCGGGCGTCTCCCGCGTAGTGATGTGTACGCCCCCACAAAAAGGCCCAATCAATCCCTATTTATTGGTCGCAGCCGACATCGCCGGCGTGATGGAGATCTATCGCGTTGGAGGTGCGCAAGCGATTGGAGCGATGGCCTATGGGACCAAGACGATCCAACGCGTCGACAAAATCGTGGGCCCCGGCAATATTTATGTCGCAACGGCCAAGCGGCTGCTCTACGGCACGGTCGGGATCGACATGGTGGCAGGCCCGAGCGAACTGCTCGTCGTCGCAGACGGCGATGCCAAGCCGGCTCATGTCGCGGCTGATCTTCTCTGTGAAGCGGAGCATGACGAGGACGCCCAAGTGTATCTCGTGACCACATCGGCCCAGTTGGCCAAAGAGGTGGTGTACCTCATAGGCAGCCAATTGAAGGGACTGCAACGGGAAAAGATTGCGGCCAGGTCCATTGCGCGTCATTCTGTGGCGTTCGTGGTCACCACCATGGATGAAGCGATCAACGTGGCCAATGAGATTGCCCCGGAGCACTTGACCCTCTCAGTCGATGAGCCGTTTGAATATCTCGAGAAAATCCGTCATGCGGGGGCGCTGTTCTTGGGCCGATATACGCCCCCGTCGGTCGCCGATTATGTCGCAGGCCCGAATCATGTCTTGCCAACCGGCGGATCAGCGCGGTTCTTTTCAGCCTTATCCGTCCACGATTACATCAAAGTGAGCAACATCGTGCACTATACGCGTGAGGAATTAAGCAAGGTGAAAGATCATCTCGTTCGGTTGGCCCATATCGAAGGGTTCGACGCGCATGCCAAGTCGGCTCAGAGCAGGTTCTCATGAAGAAGAACGGCTCGGCGCTCCGGCAATCATCGATTCATCGCGCAACCAAGGAAACGGACATCCATGTCGAATGGACGCTGGACGGCAGCGGACAGGGAAAGATCGACACCGGCGTTCGCTTCTTCGACCACATGCTGGAGTTACTGTCCAAACATGGCTTCTTCGACCTGACGGTCCAGGCCAAAGGCGATATCGATATCGACGAGCACCATACGGTGGAGGATGTCGGCATCGTCATGGGCAAGGCCTTGCATCAAGCCTTGGGCGAGAAAGCAGGGATCAAGCGATTCGGGTTCGCCTCAGCCCCGCTCGACGAAACGCTGGCGCAAGTCACAGTGGATCTGAGCGGCCGGCCCTATCTCGTTTACAATGTGGCGTTGCCTGATCGGAAGATCAAAGCCTTCGACCTCGGCCTCTTCGAAGACTTCTTCCAAGCCTTCGTCACCCACGGCGGTTTGAATCTCCACGTGAATCTCATGTATGGCCGCAACCCGCACCACATCATGGAAGCCATCTTCAAATCGTTGGCCAAAGCGTTGGATCAAGCCACGATGCTAGAAGAGCGGTTGGCAGGAAAGGTCTTGTCGACCAAGGGGTTATTGTAAGCTGGCTTTGATAAAAATTGCCACAAGACTTGCGTTGTGGAAGAGACAAGAGAATTTGCCGTCACGTGCGGCGAAGCTGACTAGTGCACTTTTGGTTGCCAGTTTGGCTATAACAATCATGGGATGTGTAAGCAGTGGGAACCCCAATGTAAGGGATGAGACACTGACTTCACAGATCCAAATTAACATTTCCACCAAAGAGGATGTTCGACGGATACTCGGACAGCCCAATTCTACATCGAGGCAATTAGGGAGTCTGGTCATGATTCCTGGGCTGCCAGCTTCTCCAGATATGGTTGTTGAGTCGTGGAACTATACCCATATGGATGTTGAAGTTGATGGGGCAACGTTCATTCCCATTGTGGGACTTTTTGCAGGAGGTGCAACTTCAAACATATCTTCTTTCACCGTTACTTTTGATGACAAAGAAGTTGTTCGTCACATTTCTTCAACCCAGAGTACTGGACAGTCCGGCATGAGTAGCGGGCAGAAAAAGAATGCTCCCGCTAATAAGCGGTAGTCCATAGACTGCTAACTAGTTCTCCCTGATTACAAACTCGTTCCCCTCCCAAGAATCTCAAGTGAAAAACTACAGGGTTATTGCTTGGCCTTGCATCAGGCTGCAAATATGCCTGGGAAAACGATTATGATTGGAGGCGTGTGGAGTGATCGACTAGTCCGATAGCCGAATTAGGTAAACGCTTTGACGATTGTCGAGGAGAACGTACGGAAATCGTCCAGTTGTTTGGTGATGAAGGCGTGGACCACATCCCAATTCAGGCGGGGATACTCATGCACGACAATGGTGCGGAAGCCGACCATCCGCTGCATTCGGGTTGCGCGATCAGCCGGAAGGATGTCGGCGGTTTGCAATAGCGTATATGTGCTCCTGCGGTACTCCAAGGCGCTTGGTTGACCAACGTATAGGCTGGGTCAATCGCCGTTTCGCAGGCGCGGTGCAAATTGAGAACGCTCGCGTCTTGTTTGGTCTGATTTGTGAAGAGATTCTTGTCGTCCCCGGCATACTCTTCGAGAATCCTCTGAAGGCATCGCTCGATGCTCGTCGCTTTGTTCAGGATGACGTCGTCAGCCATACACCAACCTGCCCGCGCTGATTCTTTTTATTATCTCGCGCCGCTCCTCGTTGAGTCGGGCGTAGTCTGAAAACACGTACATTTCGAACTCTTACCGAGTCGGCTGGTTTGGCGCATCGAGGCATTTCATGTTCTGGTTCAATCTTGCGGGTTGATCTGAATCATCTGATCGTTGCCCGCCTATACCCCGCTTATGGTGGGGTACCGCTCAAAGTGCCATTTAGAATCTTGACGTGGTGACGGCGTGAGCACTAGACTGCCGCAATCCTGGTATTTAAGGAGGGGATTCAATGGCCGAACCACGCGTGCGCAATAGCGGAAAAAAGTCATCGGCGTTACGAGATGCAGCTGCATTGACGACTCAGTTGGCAGCTGGTTTGGAAAAGATTGGGCTTGCGATGAAAAGCCGGACGTGGCGACGAGAAGGTCGAGCGGGTCTTGGTCCCCTACAGCGGCAGGTTCTCACGCTTCTCCGATCCAAGCCCGGACAACGTGCGACTG
>JAKDNQ010000228.1 GCA_030456405.1 Nitrospira sp. | reverse complement strand
AGAGACGACCGCTTTACGCATGACAATCTCACGATCGAACAGAGTTGTCCGCTCATCATGACAAGAAAGATCGCCAATAAGTTCTGATCTGCAGAAGAATGCTCTTTATTTGTGCTAGGTAGTTCGATTTGTTATACTTTGCCTCTAATTGTAAGGAGATCCCTTGACAGAGGAGGTCCGAGGGGTTCAGTCAATCAGCGCCGGGGTCTATCCCAAGGCGCAGATTTTGAACCGTGGTATCGCCAGACTGATCGATTTGTTTATTGTCGCGGCAGCCGGTCAAATGCTCGTGCCGGTAGGTTTTCTTGGAGGATTGGCGTATATACTGATCGCTGATGGATTTTCCGGCGGGCGCAGCATCGGTAAACGGTTGATCGGTCTTCAGACCGTGCTTCCAGGCCAGCGTGAGGCGGCAGGCTTTCGGGAATCCATTATCCGCAATCTTCCCTTTGCGGTGGCCCAAGTGGCCTTTGCTGTTCCGTATGTGGGATGGCTTATATCGGTAGCAATTATTGCATTTGAAGCGATATTGATTCTTGGGAACGAGCAGGGGCGGCGGTTTGGCGATGAGGTGGCCGGTACCCAGGTGTTGGATGTTGGTCGTCTGGTATCGCCTGACTGAGCACGCTGCCATAGTGTGAGGGGAAGGGAGAACAATCGTGGGCTTTGGGAGCGATATTTTCGGATGGTTCTCGAACGACCTGGCCATCGATCTCGGAACGGCCTCGACCCTCGTGTATGTCCATGGGAAAGGGATCGTACTGAACGAACCTTCGGTTGTGGCGGTTGAGAAAAAGACCGAACGAGTACTTGCGGTCGGCATAGAGGCGAAGAAAATGCTGGGCCGTACGCCAGGCAACATCATCGCGGTGCGCCCGATGAAGGAAGGCGTGATTGCCGACTTTGAGATGGCAGAGCAGATGTTGAAGCGGTTCATTCAGAAAGCGCACAACCGCAGCGCGTTCGTCCGTCCGCGCATCATTATCGGGGTGCCGTCACGCATTACGCAAGTGGAGCAGAGAGCGGTTCGAGATTCAGCTGAATTAGCCGGGGCCCGGGAAGTCTATCTGATCGAAGAGCCTGTGGCCGCAGCCATCGGTGCGGGTCTTCCGATCACCGAGCCTTCCGGCAACATGGTGGTCGATATCGGCGGCGGTACGACTGATATCGCCGTGATTTCGCTCGGTGGAATCGTCTATAGCGAATCTGTCAAAGTTGCGGGCGATCGCATGGACGATGCCATCATGAATTACATTAAGAAGAAGTATAACCTCCTCATCGGTGAACATATGGCGGAGCGGATCAAGTTCGAAATCGGATCCGCCTATCCCTTTGAGGAACGCAAAACCATGATGATCAAGGGGCGCGACTTGATTTCCGGCATTCCCCGCACATTGGTGGTGGATGACGCAGAAATCAGGGAAGCGCTGCAGGAACCGATCGGAACAATCGTCAACGCGATTAAAGTGGCACTGGAGAATACCCCGCCTGAGTTGGCGGGCGACATCATCGATCGAGGCATCGTACTCACGGGCGGGGGATCGTTGCTGAAGGGCATGGATACGCGCTTCCGTGAGGAGACGAATCTGCCGATCATCACCGTGGACGATCCCCTGACCTCCGTCGTCTTGGGGGTCGGAAAAATCCTCGATGAGCTGGATTTGCTTGCTAAAGTGTCGGTGATGTCCCAGGCCAATACCTACCGATAAGGCTCCATCCCGAACTCCCTTTATGTGGATGGCTCACTCTAGTTTTCCCTACGGCGCCAGACGTATTGCGCTAACCTGCTTCGCCCTCCTGCTGGTGGCCCTTTTTCTGTTTCCCAGTCAAATCCAAGGACTCTTGCAATATCTGGGTGAGCCGGTCGGATACGCCGTGCGTATACCGCTCGAAGCGATTGCATCCGTCGATGCCGGCATTGCCGATAGTTGGGAACAGTACGTGGCATTGCAAGGGGTCCGAGTGGAGAATCAACATCTGCGGAAAGAAATCGAGTGGCTGCGCGGGCAGCACAGCCAATTGCGAGAGTCTGCCGCTGCGACAGAACGATTGACGTCGTTGCTGCGTTTTAAGGAACAGGCGCTCCCTGCGATGGTCGCTGCACAAGTGATCGGGCGTGATGCCACGAATCGGTATCGTACTATTATCCTCAATAAGGGTGAAAGCGATGGGATTAAGCCGGACATGGGGGTTGTGACGCCTGCCGGTGTCGTTGGGCGGGTGGTGAAAACGACGGGGGTGTCTTCGGTCGTGCTCTTGGTGACTGATCCGAACAACGCCATCGCTGGTCTTATTCAGCGGACCAGAGATGAAGGCATTGTGGAAGGAACTCAGCAAGGGCTGGCCCAGCTGAAGTATATTCCGCTGCTGTCGACACTTCGAGACGGTGATCGGGTCGTGACCTCCGGCCTCATCGGAGATTTTCCTCGCGGACTGATGATCGGGGCGATTACGCATATCGATAAGCAGGAAGGCGCGCTCTTTCAGTCCGCTGAATTGATGCCGGAAGTCGATGTCAGCCGTGTGGAAGAAGTGTTAGTCATTCAGACATCGTACGGGCAATCGTCCAAGGCCGGCGCCGGTCTGCTTGAGAAGCCCTTGCCATGAAATTCCTCTTCTACTTCGTTCTCGTGCTACTTCTTGTTCCGATGCAGACGACGCTATTGCCACATCTGAGTGTGTGGAATATCAAGCCGGATCTGGGACTCGTGGCCGCCGCGCTTATTGGGCTTTTTGCCGGGGAGTTGGAAGGTCTTCTCGTTGGACTTACGATCGGATGGGTTCTCAATCTATTTTCAGCCGGCGAACTATGGTTGAGTTTGCTCACGAACGGGGGCGTTGGTCTCTTGGCGGGATTCCTAGGGCGGCAAGTCTCGCAGGTTACGCCGTTCTCGCTGGGAGGGATGTTGTTGCTGGTATCGTTAGTGAGCGGGCTGCTTGCCGCAATAAATTTCAAAGGTCTCGACATATCTCAGATGTGGTGGATGGTCGAGTCCATCGTCGTTCCGCAGGCCTGTTTCGATGGGGCGGCTGGGGCAGGATTCTATTGGTTACTCTCTCGACGGTTTGGTCTCACCCGCCTGAGGAACGACCGAATGACCGGTCGATTCTAATGGGTATGGTGGAATGGCACTTGTGACGCATGGCAACAGTTGGTCTGCACGATTCTGAGCTAGGGGAACTCCAACGTCGACTGATCATTCTCCGCGTCGGCTTGTTGCTGGTTGTGGCGTTACTCGGGCTACAGCTCTGGAACTTGCAGATTCGTGAGGGACCCTACTACCGCGACCTCTCGGAGAACAATCGAACACGTTCGGTCATCATGGAGCCGGCCCGAGGGCTCATTTACGATCGTAACGGGGTATTATTGGCGAATAATGTCCCCAGCTTCACGCTCTATGTTTCGCTTGAAGATGTGAAAGATCGTGATCTGCTCATTCATCAACTCAGCACTCTCCTGGGGCTGGATGAGGAACTCATCAGGAAGAAGCTCACGGCTCGTGGCAGTAAACAACTTCCACGGAAAGTGAAAGATCGCTTAACCTTACGAGAAGCGACATTAATCGAGTCTCACCGTCTGGATTTTCCCGGGGTGATGGTGCAAGTCGAATCGCAACGGAATTATCCTGGTGGAACGACGGCCTCACATCTTTTGGGCTATGTCGGGGAAGTGTCGCCCGAACAGTTAGAGAAACCTGAATATGCCGACCTGCACCAGGGCAGCATTGTCGGGCAATACGGTGTAGAGAAATTTTTCGATCGGCTCATGCGTGGTCAGGCCGGGGAGAAACGTATAGAAGTCGATGCCGTGGGTCATGAGAAACGAACTGAGGTCGTCGAGCAAGCTCGTGCCGGAGACGATTTATATCTCACGATCGATGCGCGGCTGCAAAAAGTGGCCGAAAATCTGTTAGGAGAAGAGTTGGGCGCGATTGTCGCGCTCGATCCAAGGACAGGTGACGTGTTGGCTATGGCCAGCCGCCCGGCGTTCGATCCTAATATCCTCTCGCGAGAGCTCACACCGAAACAATGGGCTGAGATCGTGCAAGACGAGGGACGTCCCTTGAACAATCGCGCGTCGCAAGGGCAGTACCCACCTGGTTCGGTCTTCAAAGTGATGATGGCTGCGGCCGCGTTGGAAACCAAGACTGTGACGCCGTCGACATCGATCTTCTGTAACGGAGGGTATCAGTTCGGTCGCCGGCTGTATCATGATTGGAAGGCCGGGGGACATGGTTCGGTGGATCTCCGGCATGCGCTTGTACAGTCGTGCGACGTGTATTTCTATACCGTTGGTCAGCGGATGGGGATCGAGACCATGGCTTCCTTTGCCCATCAGTTTGGGTTGGGAGAGGAGACGGGGATTGAGCTGCCGTCTGAACGGATTGGGATCGTGCCTTCCGAGGC
>JAKDNQ010000227.1 GCA_030456405.1 Nitrospira sp. | reverse complement strand
TGCCCAGGACTATGTGATCGATCAAGCCATCCCCATGGCGTTTGCGGGATTGGTGGTCGCTGCAGGGCTGTTTCTGTTGGTCCGGATGTTCACCCGCCGCAGAGCGCAACGGCGCGACTGTGCGAAGCTCATTGTCTCGTTCAATCAGGCTACAACACAAGAGAAGAAGTTGGAAATCGCCTTTGCGCTGATTGAGGTGAATAAGTACCGGGCCGAGGGGCTGGAATCCGTGACGCCTGCGCTGCGAGATCTCTTCGCAACGATGTTACAGTCGGCACTGGGAGACAAGCAGCACCGGATTCGCGGGATGGCGGCTAGTTACCTGGGCGTCCTGAACGATAACACTGTGATTCCTCTTCTGTTGAAGGCGCTTGACGATGATCATGCCTATGTACGTTCCAGTGCGGCGTTGGGGTTGGGCCGGTTGCGCGCGAGTGAGGCGAGGGAGAGACTGACGATTGCCATGGAGAAGGATTGGGATCAAACTGTCAGGAGCCGATCGAAGGAGGCGCTGGAGCGGATCAAGTAGCATGAAACCGCGCGAAGGCGCGAGAGATGCGAGACAAGCGCGACGTGTGAGAGGGCCGAAGAGCCCGGAACTTCGAATTCAGACCTTCAGCCTTCGGACTTCAGCCTTCCGATTCAGCCTGTTCGTTGACCCATTCAATGCAGGCGATTTCCGGTGCACAGTTCCATCGCAGGGGAAGAAACGACCATCCAAGCCCACGGTTGATGTAGAGCCGGCGGCCAGGTTCTCCGTGGTGACCATCGACTCGGCCGTTGCAGCCTGGCGGGAGCCAGAATGTCGGCACGCCTGGGATGCGCCACTGGCCTCCGTGGCTATGTCCGCAGAGGATCAGATCGACGGCGTGGTGGTCTTCCAGCTGATCGAGGATATTCGGCGCATGGGCGAGCAAGAGGGTGTAGCGGCCTTGTGCGCGTGGCGGCAGACAGCTCAAGTCGGCTCGATGCAGTGAGGGATCGTCGACTCCGACAATGGCGATCTCGCCATCGTCCGTAGAAATGAACGTGGTTTGATTGATTAAGAGGGTAATTTTGTGGCGATCGGCAAGCTCGCAATACTGATCGATCGGCACGCCACTGTAGTGATCGTGATTGCCCAACGTGACGAAGACTGGGGCAATGGTGCGCAGGCCCGAGAGAAATCGAAAGACATGCGGCAGCCCCTCCGGCACGTTGAGGAGGTCGCCGGTGACAAAGATCCAATCAGGGTGGAGTTCGCCGATGCTGGCAACAATGAGATCGTGCCGTGGCTGATAGCGGTCGAGATGCAGGTCACTCAGATGAACCGCTCGCCGGCCGGCCAAGGGGCTGTGCGCATAAGTGAGTCGTGAAATCTCGTGTGTGGAGAACCCGGCTTCCCAACTGGGAATGCGACTAAAGATTCGATAGAAGGGTTCACTCAGGCAATATCCGATGAAGGAACGGGCGTGATCGGGCCAGGACATGGTGCGTCGTGTCATCCCATCACTCGATTCAGCTCGACACGATCGGAAGGGGTGACGCGATAGCCTCGTTCATAGAGATCGCTCATACCCTGCATCAAGGCGTCCATATTTCGGCTGCGGTACAAGCTGTCGAACCGCTCCATGAGTGCGGTAACCTGGCTGGGGGGCGGCTCCTTGTCTTCGTGCGAGAGGGTGAGGGAACGGAGTAAGTCTTGAAGTTCGACGGGACTGTAGGTCGCGTCGTCATTCCGGTCGGCGACCAGCGCGAATTCATAAAAGGTCAGGCTGACCGAGAGCAACGCCTGGGTCCTGGCAAGATCATCTCGCGCATCATCCATGCCCCTTGGGTAGTGGCGAAAGCAATCCGCTTCGACTTGGGACGAAGGAATGGGGTTCCAGCCGATTCCCTGCACAGTCGGGGGAGGGGTCTTTCCTGCCTTATAAAACCATAAGACGCAGGTGTTCGCTTGCGCAAAGGCCTGTTTATCTTTGTGGATCTGCCGGCCGATGTGCTGGGTAAATTGTTGAAAGATCGCATTGTCTCTACCCAACGAGTTTTCTGGGAACAGCGCACAGGTCAGAACGGTGAGGAACATTCCCGCCGCTAACAGGCAGGCTGTAGACCATTGAGTCATCATTGGACGAACAGGCATAAAAAAAGTATACCATGTGAATCGTCTCACTCCATCAAGTTTAACCGAACGGTGATCACGATCTTGGAGCATGAAGAAGGGGCTCATTCCACCATGGACTTGCCTTTTTTGACAGCCACACTACCAGGCATCGGTGGACAGATGCGTACCCTTCCGGAAGACTTCCAGGTCGAGGAACGTCCGTTGTATCTTCCCTGTGGGGAGGGTGAACATCTCTACATCACAATCAGGAAGCGCCTGCTCTCGACTCCTGATCTCGTCCTGCGCCTGTCTTCAGTCTTGGGAGTGAAGGCGCAAGCGATTGGAGTGGCAGGCCTCAAAGATGCCAGGGCCGTCACCACGCAGATGGTCTCGCTTCTCGGCGTCACGCCTGACAGGCTGGATCGCTTGAAATTGGACGAGCAGCTCTTGTCGGTGGATGTGCTGGGCCGGCATCGCAATCGCTTGCGTCCCGGGCATCATGCAGGCAATCACTTCCGGTTGGTGATTCGAGATGTCGCGACGCATGCCAGAGAGACGGTGCCTCTGGTCACAGACATATTGTTGCGACGCGGCGTGCCGAACTATTTCGGTCCGCAACGGCAAGGACGACGCGGGCAGAACTACCAAACTGGAGCCGAACTACTAATAGACCCTGCGCGACGGAACAGGCTGAGCCGATCCAAGCGCATGTGGTATCTCAACGCCTATCAGTCGCATCTCTTTAACGACATCTTGGCCAGACGACTGGATCGACTCGATCGTATCCTGGTTGGAGACTGGGCGATGAAGATGGAGAACGGCGCCTGTTTTCTGGTCGAGGATTCGGTAAAGGAACAGCCACGGGCCGACCGGTTCGAGATCAGTCCCACCGGCATCTTGTTCGGGTCGCGCGCCTCATGGGCCAGCGGAGAACCGGGCGAGATCGAACGGGCCGTGGTCGCTGAGAGCGGGGCCACACCGGAAGGTCTTACCGAAGCCGCGAAGGCTTGCGGGTTTCGAGGTGAACGGCGCTCGCTGCGGATTCCTCTCGCCAATTTGGAATGGGTTTTGGAGGGAACAGTGCTCATCCTCTCCTTTTCACTTCCACCCGGAGCTTATGCGACGAGTGTTTTACGCGAACTCATGAAAACCGACGTGCGGGCGGCTGAAAATGCCCGGTAGCTTCGTTCTCGGGTCGTGAAAATCCTCGACGTACCCCAGAGGGTACGCTTCCGGTTTTCACTCGCCTGCGGCCTTGCTAGCGGAGCATTTTGAGTTGCCCGCCGGGATTGCTACAACTTGCGGACGTGATTCAGTGCTCTGCGAGTGTTCGGTGCCCAGTCAGAATCTCATCTGCGGTGGTTGATACTGGTGGTAGAATCTGTGGGAGCCTACCATATAGGAGTGGGAGTCTGACTTATGATGCATGATCAAGAAACCGTCTTGCTCCACGGCCATATTATCGATTCGTTGATCCTGGCGAAGGTCCTGGACAGGATTCTGATGATGGGCGGCACATTCGACATTCAGGATATGCAGATCGGCAAGACCCGCGAGGAGCCGTCGCGCGCCAGGATCGCGGTGCGGGCTTCGTCTGCGAAACTGCTCAGTGAGATTCTCCATGCCATTCAACCCCACGGCGCGTCGGTCGAGAGTGAACGGGACTGCCGGATGGCGGCGGCGCCGGCTGACGGCATCTTTCCCGATGAGTTTTATGCGACCACCCATTTACCCACTCAGGTGCGAATGGGTGAACAGTGGGTGGAGGTGGAGGGGATCGAGATGGATCTGGGCATTCTCGTGGATCCGGTTGGTCTGACTGCGCGGACGGTTCCGATGGGAGCAGTAAAGCGAGGAGATCAGATTGTGATCGGTCGTGAGGGCGTGCGGGTCATCCCGCTCCAGCGGCCACGTGACCGCGATGTGTTCAGCTTCATGGAATCGCAGGTTTCGTCCGAGCGTCCCCATGGGCTGGTCATCAGCGATATTGCCAAGCGCCTCGCGCAGTTGCGCGCAGGATTCCGGGAAGGGAAAGTGGGCAGCAAGGTGCTGCTGGCAGGAGGCCCGGCGATTGTTCATGCAGGAGGGCGCGACGCGCTGGCGTGGCTTATCGACGAAGAGTTCATCCATGTCCTGTTCTGCGGGAATGCGCTGCCGGCTCATGATATGGAAGTCGATCTCTACGGCACCTCCCTCGGCTATGGGCATGAGGCTGGTCGCGTCGTGCCGCATGGGCATGAACACCATCTGCGAACCATCAATCGGATCAGGGCCATCGGCAGTATCGAGGCCGCGGTCAGGTCTGGAGTCATCAAGACCGGGATTATGGCAGCCTG
>JAKDNQ010000226.1 GCA_030456405.1 Nitrospira sp. | reverse complement strand
GTCACCTCAACCAGCTCGTCGGGGCCGATATATTCGAGCGCGAACTCTAAGCCCATTTCTTTTGGCGGCGTGAGAACCAATGCTTCATCGGTGCCTGATGCGCGCATGTTGGACAGGTGTTTCTCTTTGCAGACGTTGACGTCCATATCTTCATCCCGGCTGTTCTCGCCGACCACCATCCCTCGATAGACCTCCACGACAGGGCCGATAAACATGGTGCCCCGCTCTTGGGTCATGAAGATGGCATAGCCGGTGCTGATTCCGTCTTCGTGGGCAACGAGTGACCCATGTGTTGCCACCGCGAGATCGCGCTCTTCCACCGGTTCGTACGCGACGAAGACATGGTGCATGATGATGGTGCCCCGAGTCTTGGCGACCAAGAGGTTTTTGAGCCCCATGATGCCTCGTGTGGGGATGTGGTATTCCAGGTGCATTTCGCTCGGTCCGGCGTCGGAATGGATCAGTCGCATGTGGCGCAACTCGCCGCGGCGTTTACCGAGTTCTTCGATCACGGTTCCTTGATAGGTTTCCGGCACCTGGATGGTCAGTTCCTCATAGGGTTCGAGGACTTTGTCCCCCTCCCGGTGGACGATCACTTCCGGTTGCGAGACTTGCAGTTCGTATCCTTCGCGGCGCATTTGTTCGATCAAGACGCCGAGATGCAGCTCGCCGCGACCGGCGACGAGGAACTTATCCGCACTGTCCGTTTCCTGCGCGCGCAACGACACGTTGGTTTCGAGTTCTTTGAAGAGTCGATCGCGCAAATGTCGCGAGGTTAGGTACTTGCCTTCCCGCCCGGCGAACGGGCTATTGTTGACCGAGAAAGTCATTTGGACGGTCGGCTCGTCGACCGTGACTCGGGTCAGGGCGACCGGTTGTTCCGCGTCGGCAATCGTATCGCCGATGCTCACCTCGTCCAGGCCGGCTACTGCGACAATTTCTCCTGCCTGAGCTTGTTCCGTATCCGTCCGTTCGAGGCCGGAGTAGACGGCGAGGTCTGATACTTTCCCGGAGAACTGTGTGCCATCCTTTCCGATTACGACCACGTTCTGCCTGCGGGCGATCAAGCCGGATTGAATCTTTCCCACGCCCATCTTGCCCTTGTAGAGGTCCTGAATCAGGGAGAGGACCAGGATCTGGAGGGGCGCGTCGGCATTAATGGCCGGCGCCGGGATCTTTTCCAGCACGGTATCGAGAAGCGGCGTTATGTTCGTGCCGGGCTTATTGATGTCGAGCGTCGCGGTGCCTTTGATTGCGGCGGTATAGACGATCGGGAAATCGAGCTGCTCGTCTGTGGCGCCGAGATGGACGAACAAGTCGAATGTCCGGTTCACCACATCATCGATCACGGCGTCAGGACGGTCGATCTTATTGATGACGACAATGGCCTTGTGGCCAAGCGCGAGGGCTTTCCGCAACACGAAGGTCGTTTGCGGCATGGGGCCTTCTTTCGCGTCAATCAAGATGAGGACGCCGTCCACCATGCGCAGGGTCCGTTCGACTTCACCGCCGAAGTCGGCGTGACCCGGTGTATCGACGATATTGATCTTCACGCCCTTGTAGATCACGCTGGCGTTCTTGGCCCGAATCGTGATCCCGCGCTCTCGTTCCTGGTCCATCGAGTCCATGATCCGTTCGCCCATATCGTCGATCTTACGATGGACATGGGTCTGCCGGAGTACCGCGTCGACCAATGTCGTTTTGCCATGGTCGACATGGGCGATGATCGCGATGTTTCGGATATCGCTCCTGCGCTCTTTGGGTTCGAGTTGAGTTGTCACGGGAGATTCTGTTGTGGCTGTCTGATCCATAGATATTGCTGCATGCTCCAAAAAAAAGACGCCCAGAAACCCAGGCGTCGTTCAACAGTATACCTGAAGCACGATGCCGGTACAAGCGATGCGATGGAAGATGTGGGAACGCCACGCCGGCATCCGCTTGAATCTTGAGTTTTGAGAGGCTCCACGGTATGGTGACCGTGCTAGTCTTCTCCTAAGATAATCCAGCATAATCATGATTGATCGGCCCGTACAACTCTCTGATCCACCCGGTCAACCTCCACCTCGCCGCTCATGGCGGTGGTGGCAGATCTTGCTCCTAGGTCTGGGGGGGATGATCCTGTTAGGAGGGCTGGCGGCGGGTGGGTTGCTCTGGCATTTTTCAAAGGACCTTCCCGCATTGGACCAGTTGGGGACGTACCAGCCAAGCCTCGTATCGCAGGTGTATTCGGTTGATCAGAAGCTCATCGGTCAATTTTTCATCGAGCGCCGGATTCTGACCACCGTGGCAAACATTCCCGAACGGTTGCGGCGCGCGGTCATCGCGGTTGAAGATGTCCGCTTCTTCGAGCATCCCGGCCTCGATTACATCGGCATGCTCCGTGCGGCTTGGACGAATGTGCGCCGGGGGAGCAAGGTCGAGGGCGCCAGCACCATTACCCAGCAATTGGCGCGGTCGTTGTTCCTGTCGTCCGAACGTACCTTCGACCGCAAAGTTCGCGAGCTCATTCTGGCCTATCAAATGGAATTGGTCCTGACGAAAGAGCAAATTCTTGAATTATATTTGAATCAGATTTACTTCGGGCAAGGCGCCTACGGGGTCGCGACAGCGGCGCAAACATATTTCGGTAAAGATCTCTCCGCTCTCACGGTCGGAGAATCAGCATTTCTGGCGGGCCTTCCGAAATCGCCGAACCATTATTCGCCCTTCAAGGCTTACGACCGAGCAAAAAAGCGACAGGAGCATGTGCTGGCACGCATGGAAGAGGCGAAGTTCCTCACCGCGACAGAACGCGAACAGGCTGCGGCTGAGATACTCAATTTCCGCCGTCCGGTTGTTGAACAGGCTGCGCCCTACTTTGTGGAATATATCCGGCAGTTGCTGGTCGCGAAGTATGGCGAAGAGACGGTGTACAAGGGCGGGCTCAAAGTCTATACAACCGTGAACATGGAGATGCAAAAGGCGGCTGAAGCGGCCTTTGCGGCCGGCCTGCGCGAATTGGACAAGCGCCAAGGGTGGCGGGGGCCGCTCCGAACCGTCGATATAGCTGCGCCGGCCCCTTCCCCTCCCCCAGCGGGGACCGATTTGATTCTGAAGATGGGAGATTATCGCGAAGGGTTCGTCACCAGAGTGGCGAAGGACCATTTTCTGGTGCAGGTCGGCACGATGTTGACCAAACTGGCGTTTGACGATATGGCATGGGCAAAGCGTCGTTTGACTGGGCCGGATTTGGCGAAAGATGTCGTCGTCAATCAGAATCTCAAGCACGTGCTCAAGCCCGGCGATGTCATTGAGGTGATGGTGAAGAAACTGGATCGTGACATGGTCCATGTGCAACTGGAGCAGACTCCTCTCATTGAGGGAGGGTTGATCGCAATGGAGCCAGGCAAGGGGGCGATTCGCGCCATGGTTGGAGGCTATGATTTCGGTCGCAGTGAATATAACCGGGCGGTGCAGGCCCATCGTCAGCCCGGGTCTGCTTTCAAACCGATCATCTATGCGACGGCGATGAATCAGGGGATGAGTCCTGCGTCGGTGATCCTCGATGCGCCGGTCGTCTATGAGCAGGAACAGGATGAGAAAACGTGGAAGCCGGAGAACTATGGAAGGAAAATCCACGGCATGGTGAGTTTGCGGGATGCGCTGGCCCATTCGCACAACCTCGCGACGGTCCGGTTGCTGGATAAGGTCGGTGTCAAGAGTGTCATCGAGTTTGCAAAAACGGTCGGGATCACCAGTCCACTGGCGGCAGATCTGTCCTTGGGGCTGGGCTCATCGTCTGTCGGGCTGATGGAACTGACCTCCGTCTACAGTGTGTTTCTGAACCAGGGGAATCGCGCAGAACCCTATGCGATCCTGTCGGTGAAGGACAATGCTGGACAGGTGCTTGAACAGACGGAGCCGCAAGCCATTCCCGTCATCTCAAAAGAAACGGCGTATTTGATCACCAACATGATGGAAGACGTGGTTCAAAAGGGGACCGCGCAGGCGGCGAAAGGAATCGGGCGACCGGTTGCAGGGAAGACCGGAACCACAGACGAATTTATCAATGCCTGGTTTATTGGCGGCGCCCCGAATTTGGTCATGGGCATCTATGTCGGATTTGACGATCGACGTTCACTCGGCGAAACAGAATCGGGGGCGCATGCTGCGCTGCCTATTTGGATCAATTTCATGCAGGTAGCGCTCAAACCGTTACCGGTCGTGGCCTTTACTATTCCGGAGGGCGTCACGTTCGTCAAGGTCGATCCGTCCACTGGGCTCCTTGAAGATGAGCAGGAGGGACAAGCGAGTACCGTCGAACTCTTTACCAAAGGCAGCGAGCCGACTCAAGCGACTCAGCGCAGAGTGGACCCGATTGATTTTTATAAGCTTGATCAAATCCCCGAGGGGGCGCTCTGAGCAGGATGCTGAAAAAGCCCGCCAGCGGCGTTCTCGCATCGTTCAGATCCTCAAC
>JAKDNQ010000225.1 GCA_030456405.1 Nitrospira sp. | reverse complement strand
CACTAGCAGGATGTTGAAGAACTATTTTTGCTCTGGGAAATACAGGGCTGGGAAATGTCATGAACAGTTCCAGCAGAGATCGCAGGCTGTTCAAAAAGGCCGTCCAGCAAGGCCGCAGCGAGGGAAGAGGCGAGGCGTACGCTTCGGTACGTTGAGCCTCTGAGCGATGCGAGAACGATGCTGGCGGGATTTTTCAACAGCCTATTAGGCCGCTTTGGCGGGCCGCCAGCGAAGCCCGATATTCAGCAGTTCTTGCAACAGATCTTTATAAGGATAGCCGTCTTTTTCCGCTGAATCGGAAAAGTCTTCGTCGTGCGCGATTTGTGGATTCGGATTGGCCTCCAGCACGTACACTCTCCCCTTCGCATCCATTCTCACATCGATTCGGGCATAGCCACTCAGACCGAGCGCGCGATACACACGCTTCGCGAGATGTTGAATCTCCTCGGCCTTTCCTTCGGGAAGACTCTTCGCTTCACCGGACCGAATCCCATACTTGACTTGATAGGCGCGACTCCATTTGACTCGTTCGGTCGCAATCCGTCGAGCATCCTCCGGCAGCTGGTCCATGATCAACTCCCACACCGGCAAGACGTGAATATGTCCATTGCCCATCACCCCGACATAGAGTTCGCGCCCTTCGATGTATCGTTCGATCAGCGCGCCGGTCTCTACACTCTCGTGGATGAATTCGACTCGCTCTTTCAGTTTGTCGTCATCCTGGACGATGGACGCCTGAGAGATCCCGAGCGACGCTTCCTCGGTCGCCGATTTAACAATCAAAGGGAATGACAACCATTTGGGCCGCTTGACCGCCCGCCCCTGTGGTACCACGATGAAATCTGGAAACGGGATGCGGTGGAACGAAAACAGTTTCTTGGAAAGGACCTTGTCACGCGCCAGCATTAACCCGCGCGGGTTACAGCCCGTATACGGCACGTGAAGCAATTCAAGATACGACACGACGTTCTGGTCATACACCGCCACCCCATCGAACTCTTCGAGCAGATTGAAGGCAATGTGCGGCTTCCAGCCTTCGACAGCCGAACGAAACACCCCGAGATCACTCTTGATCCCCAATGGCTTAACGTCGTGTCCAAGCTTGCGGAGGGTGGAGACCACATCGTATTCCGTCTTCCATTCGGCTCCTGCCACCTCCTGCCCATTGAGAGGATCCGGAGGAACCAGATCTTCGTGCATCAAGACGAGAATTCGGAGACGTTTCATACGGCTACCCTATGCCGCCCGCTACGCAAGTAGTTCATCGTGTGCACCGTCAACAAAATCGTGAAATCCAATTTCGCCTGTTCTTCCGCAAGCGGCAGTCGCAGATGAAGCTGCTGACAGCGATGAATCATGCCCTCCAAGACCTGATCGATCGTATATTGATATTCGCCGGTCCAGGCAGCAACTTTGCGGCGCACCTCTTTTCGAAAGCGGTTCAAGAAGGTGGCGGCGCTCATTTTATCCGCGTGAGCAGGGGCATCAGAAAACAGTCGCTTCAAGTCTGGATCGTACAATGACGGCTGTTCAACCCCATAGTGCCTGCGCTTTCGCTCATAGTGCTCGCGCAGAGTCTTTTTCAGTCCGGACAACGGATCGATCTCCTCACTCGTGACTACCTTGGGCGGAACAGCTGCCAGCCCTGTCATCAATTCATCGACATACCGCAGTTTCTTGAGCACCGGCCACCCCTTGTAACGATCAGCCCAGGTCGAATCAGGTGTCAGCCAGACCGCGAAGGTTTCAGCAAAATCTTCATCCGGATGGCTTTGCGCATACCACACATCGAGATGCCGCACAAAGCTCCGACTGTAGGGCCTCGGGCTGTAATATTTCGGATAGGGATCGGACGAGCGGCCGAACACTTGTTGCCTGCGGCGGAGACGACGGAGGCCATAGGCATTTTCCACGGCGTGGCCGGCCTCATGCCGCAAAATGCGCATACACCATTCAGAAGTTCCACCCTCGACCTCGAGCATCTGGTGCATTTCAAGTTTCGCGAGGCGTGGATGAGCCAGATAAAACGGCACGGCAATCCCCGGCACCCCATCCGGAGTAAACCATTCGTTCGACAACCAAAAGTGGGGACGGAATCTCAGCTGTCTGGCTTCGAGTTCGCTATAGAGTTGCTGGATCATATCCGACAGAAATGTCCCGTCGAGGGTGACGCCGAGTTGGTTCATGGGAAGGCTCAGGAGTTGTTCGTCGGACCACGAAACCCATTCCGGATCGTAATCACGACTATCGGATGATGCTATTTCCTGTGCCTGCAATGGTTGCCTCAGTACTGTATTCGACTGAACTAGCCCTTACGACGTCCTGTGGAAAATATAGCAGATGCTTCAACATAGCCTCGATTGCGAGGCCATTCCGTCGATTGATGCCTCTAAGTGGAGAAAAATGTCCGATCGAGTCCAAGAATGAACTCTGCAGAGGCAATCGGCGCCGTAAAACCGGCTAACGGAGGTGAGAAAGAATGGCTGGCGCCGTAGCCCAGATGACATCGATTACCGAGCACACGTAGGCTCGGGCGCGCTCGGGATCGGCTTCCCAATCCGGCATCACTTCGTGCAAATCCAAAATCGGCGTATCGTGGCCAAGACAGATTTGATTAAACAGGGGAACATCGCGGCCAAACTGTTCTCGGATGAAGTTCTGGTGGTCTCGCCCCATCGCAACGACGAGATCGGCGGCCTCAACCAGCTCCTTGGTAAGTTGCCGTTGGGTGTGGTGGCTCAGATCAGCACCCTTCTCGCTCAGTTGAGTGCGAACCCAGCAATGTACCGGCTGAGGCTTGATGTCGATCCCGGACGAACCGACGATGCACGACGTGTTCGCGCCAAGTCTAAATTTGAGCGCGTACTCAGCAGCCACGCTCCG
The DNA here is from genome assembly GCA_030456405.1 of Nitrospira sp. The sequence goes on along the minus strand of JAKDNQ010000225.1, from coordinate 1,576 downwards.
AAAGATGTTGCCCGTGCACACGAATAGAACTGACTGAACTGTGTCGTCCGAGCGGTTCTCATCTTGACCCATGTTCCCCTCACCAGGAGATCGACAGCCGCATGACTGACCGCGTAGAATGCCGACCCATGTCACACTCAGCAAGCCCCGCGCGGCCATATCTAAAACTCGATGAGATCACTGAACAGCTGCAAACCAGACTGCTTCGCCTCGCTGGGAAAACCATCAGCGAATATGGCCTCATCCACGATGGCGACAAGATTATGGTCTGCCTATCAGGCGGAAAAGACAGTTACGCTCTGCTTGATTTGTTGCTGGCCTTACAACAGCGTGCGCCGATTCATTTCGACTTGATCGCGGTGAACTTGGATCAAAAGCAGCCCGGATTTCCTGCCCATGTGCTGCCAGACTATCTCACGAAGATGGGAGTTCCTTTCCATATCGAGGAACGAGACACCTATTCAATCGTCAAGCGACTCATCCCGGAAGGGCAAACCACCTGTTCGCTCTGTTCCCGACTCCGTCGTGGCCATCTCTACCGCGTTGCCACAGAATTGGGTGCGACCAAAATCGCACTAGGTCACCACCGCGATGACCTTGTTGAAACCTTGTTCCTGAACTTGTTCTATACGGGCAAGCTCAAAACAATGCCGCCGAAATTGCGCTCGAAAGACGGCCGGCACGTGGTCATTCGCCCGCTGGCCGCCATACGGGAAAACGATCTCGCCCAATATGCGAAACGGCGTGCCTTTCCCATTATTCCCTGCGACCTCTGTGGCTCACAAGAAAATCTCAAGCGAAGACAGGTAAAGGAGTTCTTGCGCGAATGGGAGCAACGGTCTCCCGGCTGTACGGACAGTATGTTCGCCGCCCTGTCGAATGTGTCGCCGCCGTTTCTCCTAGACCAACGGCTGTTTGACTTCATAGGTCTGTCCGCATCCGACCAGGCAGAGGGGCACGAGGATGTCTGGCTCGACCATGAGAACAATGTCTGACCGAAGACCCGTTCCTCGATACCCGAGTGAGACTCGATGACTCGCCTGAGAAGGTATCGAACGCGCTAGATCTTAATTTTTCCTGCGTACAACCTGCGGAACTTCGCCACCTTTGGACCCACGACCGCAGTACAGTATCCCTGGAATGGATTTCGAGAAAAATACTCTTGATGATACGGCTCGGCTTCGTACCAAGTCCCAGCAGGAGTGATTTCCGTCACGATCGGATTGACATAGAGCTTCTCGTTCGTTACAGCAGCAATCGTCTCTTCGGCAACCTGCTTCTGCTCGGGCGTGTGGTAGAAAATTGCCGATCGGTATTGCGTCCCGACATCGTGCCCTTGCCGATTGAGAGTCGTGGGATCGTGGATGACAAACAACACTTCCAATAACTCGCGATAGCTGACGGCTGTGGGATCGAACGTGATACGGACCGCTTCTGCATGACCAGTCCGGCCGCTACACACAGCTTCATACGTCGGATGATCTGTTTGACCACCCATGTAGCCGGACTCCACAGCGACCACGCCCTTCATTTGATCATAGACCGCTTCAAGACACCAAAAGCAACCGCCGGCGAC
>JAKDNQ010000224.1 GCA_030456405.1 Nitrospira sp. | reverse complement strand
CCCTCTCCCATTCACAGAAGAATCGTATGAGCAGCATCAGGCAGATAGGGCGGGCCTGTCTATTCACACTTTGTGCGGTAGCGGTGACGGGAACGGGAACGGGAACACTACTCGTGATGGCTCCGGCGCAGGCTTCGTTTGAATTGCCTGAAAGTGAAAGAATCACCCACCTCCCGGTCGTTCCTCTCGCAATTCCACAGAGAGAAGCATATGAACTCTACGATCCAAAGATCGGAAAGAATTTCGATCTCACGAAATTCTGGATACGAGCCGATCTCCGCGTGCGGATGGTCATGCGGAACAACGTCTGCTTCGGCAGCGATATCATCGGGAACGGAGCATGTAACGGTCCTAACAGCGGCACGACGCCGAATGGGACTCCTGGCAAGCAAAACGATTTCTTTATCCTACAAAAGACTCGATTGGGTCTCGGCTACGATCTTTCTCCTGACGTGAATTTTTACATGGAGCTACAAGATTCGAGGACTTGGGGGGAAACGGCGCCAACGGTCGAGAGGGCGTCCTAGACGATGCGAGGAACCATAACGGCTGTTCGACAGCCAATGGCGGGGGTAACTGCGGCACATTGGGGGTCCGTGCTGCGTACATGTTGGTTCGAAACTTCGCAGGATTTCAAGGTCTGAGTGTGAAGGCCGGCCGGCAATATGTGGTGTTCGGCAACCAGTCCCTGTTCGGCGCCTTCGACTGGTCCAATACAGGGATTTCCCATGACGGCGTAATGTTGCAATACAGCACGAAAGCCTGGGATAGCTATGTCGGTGGGTTTCGCACGTCTGAATCCGATCTCGGCCAAGCCGTGCCCGTCGGTGCGTTGAACCCCGGCATCGGCCCAAGCCATTCAATAACGGCAATGCGAACCTAGACTCCGACGTCCTCATTTTCTATAACCAGATCAAGTCGGTGCCGGGATTCATCATCGAGCCCTACTACATCCTCTACTCCAATCCAATCGGTACAATTCGCTTGACAACCGGAGTCAAGGTCTCGGCACGCCGAGGCACTCGAACCAGACCCGTCATATCGTCGGAGGCCGGATCGAGATGCGCAAGGGCAATTTCGACGCGATCAACGAAACGGTCTACCAGTTTGGCCAGATGGGCGACACCGGTGGGCCCAACGGCGCAGGCTATGGAAACCAGAAGTACCTGCACATCAGCGCTTGGGCGACCAGAAACTGGATCGGCTACACACATTACGAGTGGGCTTGGAAGCCGCGGTTGGCCTTCAACTTCGACTATGCCTCGGGCGATGGCCGGGCGAACTGCACGATCGGTGGCAACACGGATTGTAAAACTGCCAACACATTTGAGAATTTGTACCCGACCAACCACATTCACATGGGCTATATGGATGTCCAATCCTGGAAGAACTTGATGGCTTTCTCAGGCAATCTTCAGTTCCGCTCAACTGAGAACGATCACATTGAAGCGTGGTACACCCGCTTGAATCTCGCCAGTACGAAAGACAACTGGTATCGTGCCACGCAAGGAGTCTATATCTTTTCAAGGCCTGACAATACCAAGCGGCACATCGGCGATGAAATAGACGTGGTCTGGACACACCTGTTCATGGACGGCAAGTTGTCCTTTCAGGTGGGCTAAGGTCATATCTTTGCCGGGGCATATATCAAGGAGAACCTGGGCACCAATGCCGATCAAGACTGGGCCTATGCGCAGCTTTGGATAAACTTTTAGCAGGCTGTTAAAAAACCGCCTTTCTCACCCGCCCAACCCTGGCGCGCGGCTCGACTGAGCTCGCCGAAGTCCGGAACGCGCCTTTTCCCATGCTTCTTTCCCGCCTCGAAAGCAACCTCAACGTAGCCCACTCGGGGGACGAGCTGTCTTGCAGCTCGGGGGTGGGCGGGTGAGAAAGATACGCCTTGTATGTTGAATGCGTGAGTGGTTATATGATCGCACACTCAAGCAATCTGGACGTGATAGGCCGCTACGCTTCCAGTGCTTTCATCGGCTGCGGCCTTGCCTGCGGAACGGCGCGTCTTGGCTCGCCGGGGCTGGGCGGGAAAGAACAGCGAACTTTTTGACCATCCTGTTGGAACTTTTATGGTCATTCTGTTGTTCAACCCATATGGACGTTGAATTACAGACAGGCCAACAGTTTTTCCCGCAGGCTACTAGGGGGTGACGATTGGGAGGATGGCCTGAAACGTCTCGCGGCTGAATTCCGGTATCAGACCCGACTGCACGCGAGGATCGGTGCAGGGGAGGAAACGGACAATTTTTACAAAAGACCGTTCGGCCAACACCGCGGCAATTTGCGCCTTGCGATCGTGAGTGATCGGCAATGTATATCCTTCGCCGCGGTTCCATTCCCACAACGTCGGCGCCAACGACAGTTCCAGCCCCTGCCCGGCAAGCTGGTGAAATCGGTCCACGATTCGTGCCTTATGCTGCTTGATCCCTTCCCCCTCCAACAGCAAGGCGCACACGACGTGGTGCCCCCACCAAAAGAGCGTTCGAAAGGCGAAGGCGTTCGAATTATGGAAGTGCTTTGGGAAGTCTAGATATTGGTACGGAAAGGATTCGAGAGCCTCTCCTTTCACGAAGTGGCAGTTCGCGGGATCAAAGTCCGGTGGAGTGACGAGCGCCGCCGCCGCGACCTCCTTTTTCAAAACTTCGTGCGTAACCCCGAGCAAGTTGTGAACCTTCACCATAATTTTCGACTTGGCGAGGAAAAACTGTTGATCGGCCATCAATGCCGCTTCTTCATGGGTGAACTGTTGTGGCATTGTCAATTTGGTAATGACTTGAAAGGGACGGGCTATTTCTGATGCGTTTCGAACTTGGAGACCGTCAGATCGAATTGTGACCGGCATGCGGCACAGCGGACCCACACCGCATCTTGAAACACATCCATCTCACGAACCGATAGGGCGGGAGCATGGGCCCCCAAACAGTTTTTGAGCGCCACGAGCCCGTCCGGCTGCGTAATATCCGGGGTGGGTAAGGCTACGTCCCCTGTCGATATGTGTCTGGTGATTGCGTCGGTAGTCACCCGGTGTACCATGCGGCAGGAACTACACGTTACCACCACAATACGATCCGGCTCGATGCGCTTCACTGTCAGACAGAGCGGATGTACCGACCAACATTGTTGGAGAAACGCCCCACTGCGGATAATCTCTGTCATCGACTATCCTCGCGCCACAGACACGAACCAGGCTACTTCGCCCAAAGCGTCAGCACGACTACCACGCCGATCATGTAAGGGAGCACACAGGAAAAAGCCAGCGCGGCCCACGCACGAGTCGGGGTCGCGTAGCGTGACAGGTGCTCTTTATAAACGAATTCACGGGAAAGGATGAAGACGATAAGCATGAGCGCCAACGTCTGACTTGTCCGTGGCCAGGTGTAGGCCCCGCTCAGGATGAATTTCGTCGTGAAAAATCCACTGAAGAGGAGAATCAGCGGCGCAATGACGAACCGGACTGAGTCTGAAAAGAAAACATGCCGCCAGCCATGACGGGCCTCTACTGTGCTTGATTGTGTGTGAGGAATCACGACCCGACGGCCACCGGAATCGCTGGCTTCAGCGGAGAGGATGGAGTGCTCTCTTGAGCTGTACGGCAGACCTTACACATACGGGGGCGCGCTTTTAAGAACGAGACTTTTCCACTGGCCAGGCAGCTGTAATGGACAAAGTCCTCGCACAGGGCACAGCGAGACCAGCCGCCGCTGAAAAACGTTTTATTGCGATAGAGCGCTTCCTTACAGACCTTGCAGTAGCGGGTTTCAATTCCCAGTAGCATCGGCTCCCAGTCTCCACCCGCGTTTCTAATACTCATGATAGGGAGTATAGCGAAGGCGCAAGCGGTGAGGCAAGGGGCGAAAACCCCCTCACGTATAGAGATGGTAGGTCAACGGTATCCGTCAGGTAGATTGCCGACATGAGAGTGAGGTCCGTGCCCTGGAATTGGATGGCTCTGCTTGGCGATGAGGGAGAAGGACAGGATTGAGGAGGAGGAGTCTAAGACGTTGCGCGCTTTTGTTGCATCGCGTGGAAGCGTTGGACCATTCCATCCCATATGAACGCATGCAGCCGGAGATTTGCGGCACGTTCCACTTGGATGAACTCGATCCCAGCCAGATCGCCATGTACCCACCGCACGTGTGCTTCATCGATCGGCAGCGACTCGTGTTGATCGGGGAGCATCAGGCGCAATGCAATGCGCTGGTCTGCCAGCAGAGGTTGATCAGCTTCGATCGCGCATCCCATCGCCGAAAGATTCGTAATTGTTCCTTCACCGACCGTCGCCGTTACACAGTACATTGTCGGGTAGGTGACCGGTAGACGATAGAGGCTGCGTTGGTAGGGTCTGGCCTGTTCCATTGAGGAGCAGAGTGTACGGAGTCGTGAGAATGGAAGGTATTCCCCAATAGAGGGGGAGAGGGGGCAACCTGGTCGTCCTCCTGCTCGCGGAACGCGCACGATAAGAATGTACTCGTTCGACGCGCGCA
>JAKDNQ010000223.1 GCA_030456405.1 Nitrospira sp. | reverse complement strand
TCGCCAATCTGAACGTGAATCAAATCCGGACACTGATGCGAACCGCGATATTGGACTTGAACTACGGGTTGACCGAGCGGTTTGGACTTCAAGTGACGCTGCCCTATAAACATGTGACCTCCGATGCCCAGATCGGAGCTATCACCCCGGTTCCTTACAACGATAAGGGTCTCGGAGATATCCGGGTCACGTTGAAGTACAACGTCCTGCCGACATTGCGAAGCATGATTGTGCTGGGACTAGGCGTGGATCTGCCGACCGGCGACTATGGGCAACGGGTGCAGGGCGGGTCGCTCGCTGAATCGACGCTGCAGGTAGGCCGTGGCGCTGCCGGTCTCGTGCCGGGTATTTACCAAAGCTATGAGTTGATTCCGCATCGCCTCAATCAGTTTGCGCTAGCTAGCTATCGGCATACGTTCAAGAACAGCGACGGATATCAGTTCGGCGACGAATTGAACCTCAACGCGGGGCTCAACATCATCCCGCTTGAGCAAACACCGTGGCTTGTCCTGATGCAGCAAGTGAATTATCGCTGGATGCAGAACGATGCGATGGATGCTTCCTTGTTTCTGTTTCAGCCTGGAATAGGTGACATTCCTCTCGATCCGACGGTGAAGTTTCGAGCAGTTCCCACGACCGGGTCAACGTATTTGGCCTATTCGCCCGGCATCATGCTCAACTTATGGAACTATGCGTCGTTCTACTTCATCGCGCAGGTTCCCCTGTATCGCGATTTTAACGGCAATCTCGAACAGCAGACCAGTTATGTCTTCGGCCTCACCAAAACGTTCCAGTTATTCGGCGGATCCTAAGGCAAGGTATAGATGGTCAAAGCTTTTCTACAGATGGGGACACAGAAAAGACGAGCCGGCTTTCCTCGTGCGGTAGCAGTTGTCTGTGTGGCGCTTTGGTTGGCCTGGTCTGTCTCCACGCCGTATGGAAGTCTCACGACGCAGGAGACGACGCCTCACTGTCCGCAATCTCATTCGAACAGCGCGCATCACACTCATGGATCCTGCGCATCGCACTGTGACGGCATCGAAACCCAACTCTCATCCGGCCGATCATGGGAGCCATCTCTTGCTCCGACTGGATATCTGTTTGGAGACTCTTTCATCACGTCATGTACAGCAATCCTTAACGGAGGGCCACCCACCCGAGGGCCTCCTCGCTCTCTGTTTCCCGAATTCGTCTAGACCATGTAAACAAGAGCAGGATTCCCGCGAGGAAACCGGCAGAAACAATCCAGGAAGGATGTGCACATGCAATCGATGATGACTCATAGAACCGTTATGTCAGGCGCAAAGGCCGCCATGTTGGGACTGGCGCTGATAAGTCTAGCGAACTGTACCTCGGGAGATGATTCGACGTCTACCACAGGCGGCAGCGCTGCGCAGCAAAGCCCATTGGCCTTCGTCAACAACACAGGCGACAAAACGTTGACCAGTGTGGCGCTCAAGGGCGACTCAGGCAACGCGGTGGTGGGAACGATTCCGTCAGCTGAGTTTGAAAATGCCTCGTTGGGCGACATGCAATTCTCCGCAGGCGAGTGGGTCTTTGTGAATCTTGCAGCAGTCAACAAAGTGGCCACGATCAATCCCTTGACGGGGGCGACCCCCATTCACGAAGCCAATCTTGTCACAGGCACTCGCCCCGTCCATATGTATCGAGATCCGAGCGATGGCGAAGTGATCTGGTCGATGAACGATGGGGACGATGGCACGACGACACCGGGCGATGACCTTGTGAACTGCGCGGCGCAAGGGGGAGGATCGGTGACGGCGCTGCATAATTCCCACCTTGGTCCCGACACCAAGCCGCCCTTTGTACTGGGAACGACCTGTCTGTTGGCCGACGGCCATAAGGTCGCTGCGTTTTCATCCGGGGCAGGGATTCCCAAGCGTGCCTTCGTCACGAGTTTAGATGCCGGTGAAATGGCCGTGATCGACGATGACGAAGCTTCCACGAATTATCGCAAACTCATTGGGCGGATCGACTTGTGCAATTCGGCGAAGGAGACCGCGCCGTGCAACGATGAGTCAGCCACTCCACTCACGACAGCGTTTACTCCCAATAGCTCTGTTCCGCATAGCATTCGTTGGTCGAAACTGACGAAGAAGGTCTACAGCTTGCAAGAAGGGTATGAGGAGATCGTCGAAATCGACCCAACGACCTTGGCGATTACGAAGACCTTCGATCTTACGGGATTGCCATACGCCGGGTTCGGGATAAGTCCCGATGGTCGTTTCCTATTACTGGACGGCGACACCACCCCTCCGACGGGAACGAAGCTGGGAGTGATCGATCTCGGCGCCGCCGCGACCACGCGGACGGATTTCACCATTCCTGAGCTGGACGGTACCTCGACTGGTTCGTTCAAGTTCTCTCCGGATGGAAAGCGCTTCTATATCCTAGCGGGGAACGCCACCACATCAACGAAAAAAGATCGCCTCTTCGCGTTCGATTTATCGACACTCACGGCGACGACTCCCGCGCTTACCCTCATGAGGGAGATCCCGTTGATCGCGGGTGGAGATCCCGTGGGATTTCTCGGGGCACATAGCATAGACGTCTTGACGCAAGGAGCCGGGGAAGCCAAGTACATCGTTGTGTCGAACAGGGTAGGCAATTCCTTGTCGATCATCAATGCGACGGACAATCTGATCAAACAAACGGTACCAGTTGGGACCTTGCCCGGCAAGGTCATGGTCTACTATCCCGGCGCCGCGGCGGCCGGCAATCAAGCGGAGTAGTCGCTCACAGGAGGGTCAAAAGCCAAGCCTTCTGTATTGCCTGAACGGCTCGACGATCACGGCATGCGGCAGTAGTGCCAGTGAAAGGGGGCAGGACACCTGCCCCCTTTCCAAGAAGCTGCGGAAAAACTCGATGTAATTGCCGTTAGAATCTTCTATATGGCGCCGATGTCCAAACAGGTTTAGGATGCTCAAAAGGGCCGGCCTTGTCGTTCGTGAAAGGTGAAACGTAAGACGTGCAAGATGTAAGAGGAAGAGTACTCGGCAGTCCCACATTCCACCCTAGACCGTATCGCCTGCAAGGATGGGCTGTGTCCGCGATCGTTCACGGCCTTGCGCTGACTGTGGCTCTTGGGCTCATGGCGCAGGTCAAACCGGTCGTGCCAGAAGACACGTTCACGTGGGACGTCGCACTGATCGAACCACAACGGACTCACGAAGCGAGTCAGGCGGAAACCAAGCCAACCGAGGAGCCTGAGAAGCCGACTCCACATCCGGCAGCTCCTACCCCCAGTCAGCCCAAAAGGGTCATGCGAGAGGTACAACCCCGCGAGGTGACGCCGGTTGTCCAACGCGAGAGCCGCCAACCGGTTGAGACGAACCAACCGATTCAACAAACGATGGCGGCGCAACCGAGTGCTGAGGCAGTCACGCCGGTCATGGAGCAACAGCCACAAGAGGTTCAACAAACCGAGCAGTCCGTAGACGAGTCGGTTACCCCTGTTGTTCAACAGGAAGCCGCAACCCAGCCCTCGATAACCGAAGCGCACGCCATCGAAACGAATCCTGTTACACACGACCCCGATCTATCGGCCCCTCCGTCGCCGGCGACACCTGCACAGAGTGACGCGGCGCCTGTAGCAAAAGAGTCCGCGCCGCAGATCGCGATGGCAAGCAGTCCGACTCCCGCTGTCAAAGCCGATTATGGCTGGTTGGCCGAATCGTTGAGGCGGAGACTGGCTCAGATCAAACGTTATCCAAGCACCGCGCGCCTCAATGGCTGGGAAGGGAAGGTTGTGCTGCGCGCAGTCATTCGAGCCGACGGCCAATTGTCGGAAGTGAAGGTGCATCGAAGCTCCGGCCATGAAGCGCTTGACAACGCGGCCATGGAGGCCATCCGGTTGGTTTGTCCGCTGCATATGACGAATACGATTGCCGCTGCGGAAATCGCGGTGTTAGTGCCGATGGTCTATAGCCTGGGAAGTTAAGTCGCGGTAGACGCCTTCGCGAGTTTGCAAATGAAAAAATGTTTTCCCCCGCTCGCCCTGACTCTTGCGACGCTGTACCTGACGTTATCGGTCAGTGCTGTCACCTGCCTTTTTGCGCACGAGAGCACATCACGCTCATCCCATCACCACACAGGCGAAACGACACAGTCTTCCCTCTGTGCCTGGATTTGTGACGCCAATCCGACCGTTGACCTTCCTGCGACCACACCACAAGCACAGCCGTTACTCCTCGTGACATTGCTGTTGTTGGTCGGCGCGATCATGCCTTCGTTTCTCTCCCAGCAGTCGGCGCGATCTCGCGCCCCTCCCCGTCAGTAACTTCGCTTCGAATTGACACACATGTGGGCAATGCCCTGCCGGCTTCCGACAACTTGCCGGATTCTTTCGAGCAGGTATTCCTGCGCGTCTTTGGCCGGTCGGTCTATGTCCATATGACAAGGCGATGAGTCTGACGACGACAGAAAGCGAGGTGCATCATGAACAAGCAATTGCTTCGGGTCAATGAAGCGGCGGCGGTCTTAAA
>JAKDNQ010000222.1 GCA_030456405.1 Nitrospira sp. | reverse complement strand
CTCTCGGCGTGACGGAAAGAGCAGCTGTTAATAAAGAGTACGAGGAGATGCTTGCGAGACTTTGCAAGATCAAAGAAGCGTGGTGTTTGCCAAAATCGAACGGTCAATAAGCCTCTAGTGCCTATCCGGTTGACTCCGAACGACACCATAGGTGGGCTCGGCAGAACGGCACAGGCTCCTCTGCCTACGACCAGTTGTGTGCTTCGGAGTCAACCGGATAGGCATGAAGCCTCTTATGGTGCGGCACGCGGACCGTGGCGCGTACATATGAAAGGAGTCGGAGATGAGCAGCATACGGTTACTTGTTGGTACAAAGAAGGGCGCGTTCATTCTCACGTCGGACGGAATGCGCAAACAGTGGGATGTCAGTGGCCCACACTTTGCCGGATGGGAGATGTATCATCTCAAAGGCTCGCCCGTTGAGCCGAACCGCATCTATGCCTCGCAAACCAGCAGCTGGTTCGGGCAAATCATCCAACGCTCTGATGACGGCGGCAAGACGTGGCATCAACCCGGAACACCGCCAGGCGAACCGACCACCTCTCCGGACGGCATGTCGAAGGGAGAGAGCAACAAGTTCGTCTACGATACATCTCTGGAGACCGGGAAACCGCTCACGACGCACCAGTATTATGACGGCACGCAACGTCCCTGGGAATTCAAGCGGGTCTGGCATCTCGAACCGTCGCTGAACGACCCGAACACCGTGTATGCCGGAATTGAAGACGCGGCCCTGTTCCGATCGAGCGACGGCGGGCAGACCTGGCAGGAATTGTCCGGACTCCGCGATGTGAAAGGAAGTCTGTGGCAGCCGGGCGCCGGCGGGATGTGTCTCCACACAATCGTGCAGGACGCGAGCAATCCACAGCGCATCTATATTGCCATCTCGGCTGCAGGAACGTTCCGGACCGATGATGGCGGCATGACCTGGCGGGCGATCAACCGTGGATTGAAATCCAAATATGAGCTTCCGGACCCGGATGCCGAAGTCGGCCACTGTGTGCATCGGATCGCGATGCACCCGACGCGCCCGAACGTGCTGTTCATGCAAAAGCACTGGGACGTCATGCGCAGCGACGACGCCGGTGAGTCGTGGCACGAAATCAGCGGAAACCTGCCGAGTGACTTCGGGTTTCCGATCGATGTGCACGCCCACGAGCCGGAGACGATCTACGTCGTGCCGATCAAGAACGACTCCGAGCATTTTCCTCCAGACGGAAAGCTGCGCGTATACCGAAGCCGGACGGGCGGGAACGAGTGGGAAGCGCTCACGAACGGTCTGCCGCAGCGCGATTGCTATGTAAACGTGTTGCGCGACGCGATGACGGTCGACTCGCTTGACCCCTGCGGCATCTATTTCGGGACATCCGGCGGGCAAGTGTACGGTTCAGCTGACGGGGGGGACAGGTGGACCCCCATCGTAAGAGACCTACCCTCTGTTTTATCAGTCGAGGTCCAGACGCTGCCATGATAAGGGTTGTACTTCCGGCACATTTGCGGACGCTAGCTCGGGTTGATGGCGAGGTGGCGCTGGACGTCAAGGGGGAGGTGACGCAGCGTTCGGTGCTCGACGCCCTCGAAGCCCGCTATCCGATGTTGCGGGGAACGATTCGAGATCACGGCACGCTCAAACGCCGCGCATTCGTGCGTTTCTTCGCCTGCGAGCAAGATCTATCTCATGAATCACTGGATGACTCGCTGCCCGATGCGGTGGTGAAGGGCGAAGAGCCTTTTCTTATTGTGGGGGCCATGGCCGGCGGCTAGCAGCGAGATGTCGATTTTGACCCGCCTCGATCAACCAAGAGGTAGAGCCAGGCAAATACGCCATGATTGTCGATTTTGCACAAGGGGGGAACAATATGCAAAAGATCGTCCCATTCTTGTGGTTCGATGACCAGGCGAATCCATTGCCCGCGACCCTGGTAGGCTCCCTACTTGAGACTCATTGACGAGAAAAAAACCGAACGAGTATGATGACGGTGATGATCCCTGAAACCCAGACAACTCAGTCCCTTGAACTTATCGAGCAATACCGTGCACTTTTTGAAGTGTGCGAAGCCGTTGCCGCACATCGCGACCTCAAGGCGCTTGTCAAGGAACTAGCTCAACGGCTGCCGTCCGTCGTTCAGCTCGAATTCATCGGGCTCATCTTGCATGATCCCAACCGGGATGTGATGAGACTTCACATCCTGGAACTCGATCAGACCGAGCGCTTTCCCGAGGGCTTTGAACTACCGATGGAAGAATCCGCCGCCGCATGGGTGATGAGGACTCAAGAACGGTTGGAGATGCCCTGTGTTGCTGAAGAGACCCGGTTCCCGAGGGTACGAGACGTGCTCCAACACATGAAGGTCCAATCTTGCTGCTTCTTCCCTCTCACGACGGCAGTGCGACGGCTCGGAGCCATCAGCTTCGGGAGGTTGGCCCCCTGCGCCTTCGACGATTCGGAACTGGAGTTCTTGAACCAAGTGGCGAACCAGGTTGCAGTGGCCGTGGACAATGCGTTGCATGCCGAGACCGCCCAATCCGCCCAGCGGCAACTGCAATATGAACGGGACCGGCTTCGTCTCCTGTTGGAGGTGTCTGAATCCATTGCCTCACACCGCGACCTTGAAGAACTGTTTCGCGATCTCGCTCAACGGCTCCCTCAGATTGTCCCATTCGATTACATCAACGTCGTGTTGCATGAATCTACACGGAATGTCATGCGGCTGTGCTTCTTGGTGACATCGAGACCCAGCACGATCAGTCCGGGTCTGGAGCTACCCATCGACGAATCCCCCGGAGGGTTGGTGTGGAAAACTCAACAGCCTTTGATCGTGAACGACGTGTCGCAAGAACCACGCTTTACGAAGCTGATGGCCATGCTGCAAGAGAACGGCGTCCAAACGTTCTGTGCAGTTCCTCTCACGACGGCGCAGCGTCGCCTCGGTGCTATGGGGTTTGGAGGCTTGCAACGGAGGACCTATCAAGAGACAGAGATTAACTTTATGCAGCAGGTCGCGAACCAAGTTGCTGTAGCCATGGACAACGCGTTGCATGCAGAGAGTGCCCGTTCGGCCCAACAACAGTTGGAACACGAACGCGACCGACAACGCTTGCTCTTGGAAGTGAACAACGCCGTTGTGTCACATTTGGACCTGGACGACCTCTTCACCGCTGTCAGCATCTGTTTGAGAAGAGTCATCCAGCACGATGGTTCCAGTTTGCTGCTCTGCGATGCCGAGACCGGCGAATGGCGTATTCGGGTGCTGGACTTCGCCAAGAACGAGAGTTTTATCGAGCAAGGGCGAGTCGAGTCGGTAACATGGTCGCCGTCCTGCGTCGCGATCGAAACTGGGAAACCTGCGGTGTTTCTGGAAAATGACTTGAGGGAAAAATCGGCGATTTCGGACATCGCACGGCACTTACTGGCAAGCGGAGTGAAATCGTTCTGCAGCGTGCCACTCTTGTCGCATAACCGGACGATGGGCGCCATGAATATCGGTCGGCGACGCGACGACGGGTTCTCGACAGAAGACATCGAGTTGTTGAACCAGGTGGCGCAACAGATCGCACTCGCCGTCGAGAACGCCGTCGCATACAAGGAGATCGCTCAACTCAAAGACAAGTTGACTGAGGAGAAGCTCTATCTCGAAGAAGAGATCCAAACGGAGTATAACTTCGAGGAAATCGTCGGGGACAGCCGGGCCCTCAAGCTGGTGCTCAAAGAGGTCCAGACCGTGGCGGCAACCGATTCCACGGTCCTGATCTTAGGCGAAACAGGGAGTGGGAAAGAACTGGTCGCACGGGCGCTCCACAATCGCAGCGACCGGCGGGAACGCACATTCGTCAAGATCAATTGCGCCGCGATTCCGACGGGGCTCTTGGAAAGCGAACTCTTCGGCCATGAAAAGGGCGCCTTCACCGGCGCTGTCGCCGCAAAGATAGGCCGGTTTGAGCTGGCCGATCGCGGGACACTCTTCCTCGACGAAGTGGGAGAAATCCCTTTGGAGCTTCAAGTGAAACTGCTCCGCGTCCTGCAAGAGCAGGAATTTGAACGATTGGGAAGCACGCGCACGCTTCATGTGAATGCGCGGGTGATTGCGGCAACAAACCGTGATCTTGCTCGGATGATCGAGGAGCATACGTTTCGAAGCGACCTGTACTATCGACTGAACGTCTTTCCAATCACTGTCCCGCCCCTGCGTAATCGCCCGGAAGACATACCCCTCCTGGTCCGGCATTTCGCTCAAAAATTCGCTCAACGAATGAAAAAGCGCATCGAGACGATCCCGTCGGAAGCCATGAAAGCGCTCCAGGCTTATCACTGGCCCGGCAATGTGCGAGAGCTTGAGAATTTCATTGAGAGAGCGGTGATTCTTACCCAAGGACAGGATCTGTTTGTATCGCTTGGCGAATTAAAGCGGACGCCGGGCCATACAACGACCTCAAGCTCAAAATCTTCGACCCTCGAACAAGCCGAGCGCGAACATATTCTCAAGACGTTGCGCGACTCAAACTGGACAATCAG
>JAKDNQ010000221.1 GCA_030456405.1 Nitrospira sp. | reverse complement strand
CGACGACCAAAGAGCAGACAGGTGATTCCAAGCCAGAGGAGAACGATCATGGCCTCACTGATTCACGAAGGAACTGGAACCGGTCAAGGTCGGGAAGGCGAGCCGGTCTCGGAAATCGCGCTGAGGTCTGAACCATTTCCAGTCGTGGAACCCTCGATTACCGATGGCCTCACTGCGAGCGAGGGTGACGTTCCAACTGCACGACCTGCTTCAGCCCCGGCGACCGAGAGGGTCTACCGTCACCGATTACCCATACGAATCAGCCATTGGCTCAACGTTCCTATTCTCATCATCCTGATCATGAGCGGGCTCCAAATTTTTAACGCGCACCCAGCCCTCTATTGGGATGACCGTTCCGACCGCGAGCATCCGTTCCTCTCGATCCGTCCCATGAAGACTGAGAGCGGCGAGATGCGCGGCATCACGACTATTCTGGGCCATAAGTTCGACACGACAGGAGTGCTCGGCTATTCAGACGGCAAGCGCCGAGCCTTCCCTGCTTGGGCGACCATTCCGGGCCCCAAAGTTCTGGCAATGGGGAGGCAATGGCACCTGTTCTTCGCGTGGCTCCTCGTCATCAATGGTCTGTTCTTCACGGCCTATGCGTTGATCAGCCGACATGCCACACGCGACCTGGCTCCAACCGGGAAGGACCTGCGCGGCATCGGCAAGGCGGTCAAAGATCACGTGGTTCTCCGCCACCCCAAAGGTGAGGAAGCTAAGCGGTATAACGTGCTGCAGAAACTCGCCTATGTCGTGATCCTGTTTGTAGTGGCGCCGCTGATCGTGCTGACAGGCCTCACGATGTCGCCGACGATCGATACGGCGTTTCCCTGGCTGCTCACGATCTTCGGTGGACGGCAGGCGGCAAGGACGATTCACTTTATCGCCTGTTTCACCTTCGTCGGGTTCATCGTGATTCATGTGTTGGAAGTGATCCTGACAGGATTCTTCAACAACATCCGCTCGATGGTGACGGGGTGGTTTGTCGTCAAGCACGAGCATGAAGGAGCGAGCCATGAAGCATGAACGGGCGATGGAGCGAAGACAGTTTCTGAAAGGGACGTTGGGCGCCGCAAGTCTCGTGGCTCTCGCCGGCTGCGATAACCTGTCGCAAACCAGTTGGTTCCCCTCGATCTTGAGCAAAACAGAAAAGTTGACCGAAGGGGTGCAACGGGCCATTACGCCTGCGAACGCGCTCGCTAAAGAATATGGAGAGGCCGACATCTCGAAGGTGTTTCCGGCGAACGGGAACACCGATCCAGGCACAGAAGAGTATGCCGGGCATGTGGCGAAGAATTATTCCGATTGGACGGTGGATGTCGTCGGCTTGGTTCAGACCCCGATGAGTTGGTCGCTCGCAGCACTGAAAGAATTGCCGTCGCGGACGCAAATCACCCGCCACGACTGTGTCGAAGGGTGGAGTGCAATCGGCAAATGGACCGGCGTCCCGCTCGGCGATCTGCTACGACAAGTCGAGCCGTTGCCGAATGCCAAGTATGCGGTCTTTCATTGCGCCGATGTGGACGAAGACGGGATACCGTACTACGAGAGCATGGCCCTGGCCGACTGCTATCACCCGCAAACGATTCTGGCCTACGAGTTAAACGGTGCCCCGCTGGACATTCCGCATGGCGCGCCGATTCGACTCCGCTTTGAACGCCAACTCGGGTACAAGCAGGCCAAGTATGTGATGATGATCGAATTGATCGAGTCACTTTCCGGCATCGCCGGCGGGAAGGGTGGGTATTGGGAGGATGATCAAGGGTATGAATGGTACGCCGGCATCTAGCAGACTGTTGATAAAGTCCGCCAGCGTCGTTCTCGCATCGTTCAGACCCTCAACGTACCCCAGAGGGTACGCCTCCGGGTCTTCACTCGCTGCGGCCTTGCTGGACGGCCTTTCTGAACAGCCTGCTGGCCTTTCAGCTTCCGTAGCAGTAGGTTGAGGCTGAGGTTCAGGTTGAAGGATGAGAATTCAACTTGCGGATCATCATGAACGGAAGAAGCCGGATGCTTGCTTTCCCTTTTCGCTCAACTTTGACCTTAGCCTCAGTCTTTTTGCCCCTCCTCGCAGGCTGTCTGTCGCCGATTGCCATGCATCGGGCGGTGATCGAATATGATCGTACCGTCCATCGAGTCGAGTCCGAGCTTCTCCTCCTGAACATTGCAAGAGCCAGACACTATCGCCCCGTCCACTTCACGGCAGTCTCAAGCGTCGCAGCGACGTTCGATTTTCGGGTCACGGCCGGCATCCTCGGGAGGATTTCTCGCGGCCCACTATCGGATGATTCGCTGATCGATCTGAATTATGGAACCGAGGTGGCGGAAAATCCCACGGTCACGATCGTTCCCGTGTCCGGAGAGGAGTTCACCAAGCGCATCCTTCGGCCCCTCGATGAGTCGCATCTGAATTTTTTGGCCAGGCAGGGCTTCGATCTGAGCATGGTGCTGAGACTTCTCGGTCGTGGGATTCTCATCGACGGTGAAGAGGTTCCCAGGATCGTGTTCAACGCCCCGTCGCGCCGCGAGGAATACACAGAGTTTCGTCGGAGACTGTTACATCTGGCGGCTCTGGATTTTCAGAAGACACTCCGGATTGCCCCGATCATTTACGAGGAGGCCTTTCCGGTGTCGTTGGAAAAGGGGTTGACTCCAGCGGAAGTGGTTGCCGCGATCGATCGCGGGTATCGATGGTCGGCCTCGTCGAATGACCGGCCGGCCATTCTGGTCAGGCGAGTGACGGGCCGGTTAGCGATCACGAACTACGATCTCAAGCGGCTCGACAACGACGAACGTAAACACCTCAATATCGAGATTGACCGCTTGCCTCCGGATCATGTCTTCGTCGATATCCGACCTGAGTTCCCCGGAGGCGAATATCCGCTCAAAGGGTTTATCCTGCTCCGTAGCTTCAACTCGATTATTTCCTTCGTTGCGCGAGGAATCGCCGAAGACACGGGGTATCATGTCGATCCGGACCCCCGGACCGGACCGGTTCAGCGTAATCCGGCACACGTGCTGGAGATCGAGGAATCCTCGTCGCCGCTGAAAGACGCCGAGTTCGACGTCGAGTTCGAGGGAAAGTATTATTCCATTCGGAAATTTCCAATCAGCGAGGGGATGGTTCCCAGTTGGAATCAAGAAGCCTTCGCGGTATTGGCCTATCTGTTTCAAATGACTGTGACCGACGTGGACAACGTGAAGACACCGGCGATTGCGATTGCGAAGTAGGTCCAGGAGGGAGGGAGTCGCGCGGTGGCGCTGGAAAATCGACAATGTGCTGAAGGGTAGCGACGTGACCCTCAAAGAGGGCGTCAAGGCTGGGCAGGCGTTGTTCGGCGATATTCCGATCGCTGCGTTGAACTACATCTGGGAAACGAAAACGCCTGTCGGCACAATCGTCGAGAATGCCTATACCGATTTTGCCAAGATGGTGATCGTTGAGAGCGGCACTCAGGAAGTGGGCCTGTGGATCGACGAAGAGCGGAATATTTACGAAGACTACAAGCAGGCGTTCGGGGAGGAGCCGCCGATAATCACTGGTGTCGCGATCATGTCGGATACAGACAATACGAAGGAGCGTGCCAGCGCGTACTACGGCGACATCGTTTTCTAAAAGGTGTCCCAATAAATTGCCGGTCTCCCCGCCCTATGCCTGCCTGTGCTCGTGAGCCCTTGTTCGGATCAACCGTCCTATTCATCCGTGATGCTTTTGTGACAATCGCTTGCTATTCTGACATTGATGGGAAATGAGGGACAACATGGGCAAAGCGTGAAGCCTCGGAAAATCCTCGTGATTGAAGATGACCAGGACATTGCGCGTCTCGTGGAACTCCATCTGCATGATCTGGGATATGACGTACATGTGGCGCATGATGGCGTGTCCGGCCTCAAGCAAGCCCTCTCCAAAGCCTACGATTTGATTATCCTCGATCTGATGCTTCCGGGGATCGAAGGATTGGAGATATGCCGAAATTTGCGCACCAAACCCAACTATACCCCCATCCTGATGCTGACGGCCAAGTCAACCGAGCTGGATCGTGTGCTGGGCCTGGAGGTCGGCGCGGACGATTATCTGATCAAGCCGTTCAGTATTCGGGAACTCCTTGCCAGGGTGAAGGCCTTATTCCGTCGTATGGAGGCGCTCGGGTCGCAGCTTGTTTCGAGCACGCGGAACATGATCCAGGCGGGTGATATCGTGATTGATGCTGAGAAGCGCACGGTCACGCTTCGCGGTAAATCGGTTGACCTAACCGCGAAAGAGTTTGATCTCCTCCTTCAGTTTGCCCAACATCCAGGCCGGGCGTATACCCGCTCTCAACTTCTCGATTTGGTATGGGGGTATGCACACGAGGGCTACGAACACACCGTCAACTCCCACATCAATCGGCTGAGGGCCAAGATCGAACGCGATCCAGCCCACCCTCAGTACGTGTTGACGGTGTGGGGGATCGGCTACAAGTTCACAGAATTGGAAGATCTATCCAAGGGATAGCCGGATGTTAAAGACC
>JAKDNQ010000220.1 GCA_030456405.1 Nitrospira sp. | reverse complement strand
ATCGGCAGCTTCCAATATTGCATCGGCGCAAAACGGCGGCGGCACAAAAATCAGCGAGGTGTCGCACTGAGTCTTCTTCACAGCATCGCGCACGGTATTGAAGACCGGAATACCCTCGACTTCTTGCCCCGCCTTGCCTGGAGTCACACCCGCAACGACCTGCGTCCCATAAGCCTTGCACTGAGTCGCATGGAACGAGCCTTCCTTGCCCGTAATCCCCTGCACCACCACCCGCGTGTTCTTGTTCACTAGAATTGACATGAAATAATCCCTTTACCGGCTCATGTTTCTAAAAGAAGCCCTTACGATACGCCTCCTCAATGGTAGCTCGATGCATGTCGTATTGCGCCTTATCCATGATTGCATTGGGGCTATCCACAAACGGCATCGCAAAGAGAAGGAAAAACTGAACCCATGATCCGAGTCCTTCAGTCTTGACAATCGTGCCGATGACTTTCTGTTGACGATCTGTGTATGTCGTATTTGCGATCACATCTTGTGACACGACGCCGGGAATCATCGTCAGCGTGAGGGCGGAAGCGACGCCGGACCATGACAATCCGTCATCCTCCCGACCAAGGGTAATGTCAGCCTTGAGATCCGCCGGTTCACCCGTGGTGACAACCGATGAGAATAGCCCCGATTCAGTATAGGCCTTGACCGCTTGAATACGAAAATCAGCAGCAGTATCAGGATCCTGACTGGAGACCGCTTGCTCCCCCGACTCAATCACATGAATCGCGATAGATTTCTTCACGTGCTGGTTCGAGTGTGGCGGCCATTGAGCAGGCGGCTTGACGTTCCCATCACGGGCCATCACGCATCCGGCAGCACTGACCAGCAACAAAACCAGGGCAAGCATTGCTGAACGCATATTATGTTACGCCGCCTTCCTCTTAGTCCCCCGCCTCACCACCCGCGTGTTCATATTATAAGCATGCTCACCTTCCCATCTTCTTTCCTTCTTCCACAGCCACAACGGGGAAAGCCTTCTATTTGAACTAGCGTGTGAAAGAGGCGCGGGATTGAGCCTCCACTGCGCGCATCGACCGAGCACATTCTGATCGTGCGCGGTCTGCGAGCACAGGGGCTCAGCCCTGTGTCTCTTTCGCACGCTACGCCGCTTTGCCCGTCAGCTTCACAATTTTTTGCGCTGCCTCCCACAAATCGTTGGCCACTTCCAACTTCAGTCCTGACTCTGCTAAGAGCTTTCGGCCTTCGTCTGCATTCGTCCCCTGCAGCCGAACCACCAAGGGCACATTGATCTTCACCTCTTTGGCCGCTTCGATGACGCCATGGGCAATCCGCTCGCAACGAACGATGCCGCCGAAAATGTTGATGAAGATGCCTTTGACGTTCGGATCTTTCAGCAGAATCCGGAAGCCGGCTGCCACCGTTTCTTTCGTCGCGCCGCCGCCGACGTCCAGAAAGTTCGCCGGCTCGCTGCCAGCCAGTTTGATCACGTCCATCGTCGCCATCGCGAGGCCTGCGCCATTCACCATACAGCCGATGTTGCCGTCGAGCTTAATGTAGTTCAGATTATTTTCTCCCGCTTCGATCTCAAGCGGATCTTCTTCATTGAGGTCGCGCATCTGCTGCACGTCGGTATGCCGGAACAGCGCGTTATCGTCGAACGAGACTTTGCCATCCAACGCGATCAGTTTTTTGTCGCCGGTGATGACCAGCGGGTTGATCTCTACCATCGCTGCATTCTTCTCCATAAACAGACGATAGAGGTTCCCCAGCATCTGAATGAAGGGATTCACGACGGCCGGCTCCATGGCGGGAAGCCCGAGCGCGAACGCGACGTTCCGCCCGTTGTACGATTGAAATCCGACGGCCGGATCGATCGCTTCCCGGATGATCTTCTCCGGCCTGTGAGCGGCGACTTCTTCGATCTCCATCCCGCCTTCGGTGCTCGCAATAAACACGGGCCAGCCGCTGTCCCGATCGACGAGAAGGCTCACATACAATTCTTTGGCAATCGCCGCTCCTTCTTCGATCAGCAACCGCCGCACTTCCCGCCCTTTGGGGCCGGTTTGATGGGTAATGAGAGTCTTGCCGATCAGCTCCTTGACCAAGCCGGGAACGGACGCCTTGTCCTTCGTAATCTTGACGCCGCCGGCCTTACCTCGGCCGCCCGCATGGATCTGTGCCTTGACGACAAACACAGGGGTATTCAGTTCTGCCGCCCATGCCGCTCCCGCCTCGGGCAAGGTAATTTCTTTCCCGCGCGGAACTGGAATCCCGAATTGCCCGAACAGCTGCTTCGCCTGAAACTCATGAACGTTCATCGTAACCTCTAAGAGCTAATGGCTGATGGCTAATAGCTTATGGCTCGGAACTGATAGCGCTCCGGCTTCACGCCATATGCTATCAGCTATATGCCATATGCTCTTTATTCCTTTCTCGTATACGCGGGCAGGATCATGGGTGACACGATTCCGTTCGAACTGCCGCGCTTCTTGGCCTCGGCACGGAATCCGTTCAGATGCCTCACCGTCAACTTCCCTTGCGGCATGGCAGCGGCGCGAGCCGCAGCCGTCAGTCCCGATCGCTTTCCAAAGACCATCAGATCGAGAAGCGAATTACCCATCAATCGGTTCCGTCCGTGTAACCCGCCGGATGCCTCGCCCGCGACGAAAAGATTCGACACATTGGTTTCTGAATTGGTATCGATCTTCACACCGCCGTTCTGGTAATGCAACGTCGGATAAATTAACACGGGATCTTTGCTGATATCGATGCCGAATCGATCAAACTGCAACATCATCGCAGGGAAATGTTTCTCCAACGTTCCCGGCCCATGTTCGGCGTCGAGGAGCGGGGTGTCGAGCCAGACGCCGATACGCCCGGACATCGTGCGGATGCCGCGCCCCTCTTCACATTCACGGATAATCGACGAGGAGACGACGTCGCGGGTATCTAATTCGTTGACGAACCGTTCACCCTTCGCATTGACCAAATGTCCGCCTTCGGATCTGATACCTTCCGTCACCAACGCCCCGATGAGCTGTTCAGGATAGACCGCGCCGGAGGGGTGATACTGGAACGTGTCGATGTGCATGAGTTTGGCGCCCATCCGATAGGCCAGGCAAAGTCCGTCGCCGGTCGCCCCGTAGTGGTTGCTGGTCGGGAATCCCTGAATGTGGAGCCGGCCGATCCCGCCTGTCGCCAGAATGACGGACTTGGCTGCCACAACAACGTGGCGCTGGTTGTCGAGGTCCTTGAATATCGCGCCGGTGCAGGCCCCATTGTCGTCGCTCATCAGCTCGACCGCAGCGCAAAACTCAAGTAACTGGATATTCTGATTCAGCACCTCGTCCTTCAGCACCCGCATGATTTCAAGGCCGGTGTAGTCCGAACAGGTCAGGAGGCGAGGCTTCGAACTCCCACCGCCTTTCTTCACATGGAGATTGCCGTCCCCATCGCGATCAAATAGCACACCCAAGCCCAACAACCATTTCGCAATTGAGGGGCCTTCCTCGACCATCACCTTGAGGAGCTGATGGTCGTTCTGCATGTGGCCACCCTTCAGCGTATCCACGAAATGCGTGACGGGCGAGTCTTCCGGCGCGACTGAAATCTGCATGCCCCCTTGTGCCATCACACTGTTGGAATCACCGAGACGGAGCTTCGTCGCCAATATGACTTTGGCGCCCGCCGCATGCGCATGGAGAGCCGCTGCACAGCCGGCCCCGCCGCCACCCACCACCAACACGTCGGTCGCGTAGTCTGCCGTCAGATCGAACTCATCCGCAATGGGGCTGTCGCCTTCCAGCAATGCCGCCAGCTCAACAACCGTCTTATCCCCTTCGTTGGGACCAAAGCGGATCGGCCTATAGGCTCGCTCACGGAAATCCGGATGATATTTATGGATCAGTTGATCGCGATCTGCCGGGGGGAATTTTGGAAGGGTCTGCTTGCGTCGAGCATCCCGCGTGTGGTGCACGATCTGTTGAAGGGCGTGGATGTCCATTCTCTAGCTTTCAGCTTTCAGCTTTCAGCTTTCAGCTTTCAGCCTCTCTTTCAGAAGCTGAGAGCTGACGGCTGACTGCTCGTCGTGCTATTTCACCGTTGCGCAGTGATCGGCCAGTTCTTTGTCGGTCATCTTGAGGATCGTGGCCCACTCGTCGTTGAAACGGCCGTCTTGGATTTCCTTGATGCGTGTGTCCAGGCCCAGCGGCTTTTCAGTGAAATGAGCCCCCTGCGCCCGACTGACATAGAGCGCCACGAGATTGGGGGCGATGTCCGCAATGCAAACAGGCGTACACATCCCGCACATCACACAATCCATGAACATCTCGGACACGCTCTTGAAATCTCCGAAGACAGCTTTCCAGACCCCCTCCCGCACGTCGATCTTCTGCGGGCAGGCTTCAGTGCAGGCGTTACAGTTTCGGCAAAGCGGGGCTTCGGGGTAGAGATTGAAGAGATCCTGCTTCGGATCTTTGAGCGTCTGCATCTCGTAGGTAGCCTTCCGGGCAGGGAAGGGCGGCATCATCGTGATCGACATGCCGTCTTGCACCGCCAT
>JAKDNQ010000219.1 GCA_030456405.1 Nitrospira sp. | reverse complement strand
CCTTTGGAGATGGATGGTACGTTTGGTCAGAGGGGAAGTCAAGACATGCAAGCCGCCCTCACTCACCGAAACCGATGGATGTCGATCATGACGTGATTGATAGAACTTCTATGGCCAACGCTTGGAAAAGAGCAGGAGGACACCCGCAGAGTGTTTACATAGCGTAAATTAGGATATCCTGGTTCGGGCGGGCACAGTCGCCACTGTCCGCCCTGTGCTTGCCTTCCACCTCAATGACAACTCGTTTTCCTTTTACTTAGTCGGGACAGAAATTTTATATTCATCGAAGGGCGTCGCCAATACCGCTATTCTGAAGAGCCCATCGGCTGCCTGCGGGTGAATTCCGTATTCTCGATCCTTGAGCATCTTGAACCACTTGGCCATTCTAACCCTCACTGTCTGTTGATCGCCCCGTATCGCCGCCTTTTTCATGAGAGTCAGCTCGCTGAGATAGGGGCCCCAATTGGCTGGGACATTATTGGTGGTGGGATAGAGGGCCTTATAAAAATTTACCGAGCCGCTGAGTTCATCCATCCACAGCGTCGATTCAGCCAATGCAACCCCTCCGGCGAACAGGACCAGCGCACAGGAAACCGCTACGATTGTCATAAGTAATGCTTTCATAGAAGTCTCCTTTCCTCATTCATCAATCGAAGAGTGTTAAGACCAACGGACTCGCACGCACTTTCCACTCTTTAGGTGAACGCCTTCATTCCCCCATTTCCCCCTCTGGAACCTGGATGCCACTCACATCTTCCTCCTCAAGAGCCGGAGGCGAATACATCGTCGCGCCAGTACTTGCAGCCTTCGAGCGAAGGAGTGCCCCCCCAGAGGGTTTACACAGCGTAAATTAGGATATCCTGCTTCGGGCGGGCAGCGTCGGCCTTTCCCATTCCAAACATCAGCCGACACTGCTCACCCTCTACTTGCATACCGCCCTTGATCTCAATTAAAACCCGTTTCCCTTATTGAGTCGGGACAGAAATTTTGTATTCATCGAAGGGCGTCGTCAGCACCGCAATTCTAAAGAGTTCGTCCGCTGCCTTTGGATTAATTCCGCCTTCCCGATCCTTGAGCATCTTGAACCACTTGGCCATTCCGACCCGCACTGCCTCTGGATTGCCCCGTATCGACGCTTTCTTCATAAGAGTCAGCTCGCTGAGATACGGGTCCCAATTGGCCGGGACATTATTGGTGGTGGGATAGCTGGTTTTATAAAAATTTACCGAGCCGCTGAGTTCATCCATCCAATTCGTCGATTGCGCTACTGCGACCCCTCCGGCGAACAGGGTCAGCGCACAGAAGACCACTACGATTGTTCCGAGTAGAGTTTTCATGGGAGCCTCCTTTTCATTCAATCGAAGGGTGTCATCGCCAACAGAGTCTGAGCCCATGATGTCCTTACGTATTACCTCCTTCCCTTGTTACCGGATGCCGCTCACACCTTCCTCCTCATTACCCACCGGAGTCGAACACATCGTCGCGCCAGTACTCGCAGCCTTCGAGCCGGCATGCACGACCACCCTCGTACGGCGT
Organism: Nitrospira sp.; assembly: GCA_030456405.1. Next base: position 3,007 of record JAKDNQ010000219.1, on the reverse strand, counting down.
ATTGATCGTGTCATCCGGCACACTCATCGGTCTCTCGGTCCCGGGGCCTAGTTCGAGGGGCACCACCGAGATTGACGGTTCAGTTGGCATGGCGCCGAGCGCGAAGTTGTACAGCTCGTCCGCTGCAACATCATTAATTCCGTGCGCGCGCCGGGTCAGCATCTTCAGGAATCGATCCATCTCGACCTTCACAATCTGCTCGTCCCCTCTGCCTATTCCTTCCTTCACTTTGGCGAGTTCTTTAAAGTAGGGATCCCAATTGCCGGTGGGATAATTCGACTTGTAGAAGGTCGCGGCGGTCACGATTTCGTCAGCCCAGGTTCCGGCGGCCAGAGCTGAACCTCCGGTCCACAGGCACAGCGCCAGGACAACACCCAGCGCAATTGCTATTTTCCTGTACATCACTGCCTCTCTTTCCCCACGCCGTACTGCTCCTTTGCGTGGTTGTGCTCAGTGCCTTCCGGATCATCCAAATCGGTTGAACCAATAAGACCCTCATAGCCATCACCTCCTCTGATTGACGAGAGACCGCCCATCTCAGCAGGATCACACTTCTGCGCCTGAGCTTAGGTAACATCGTAGGCGATAGGTCCACAAAGGACTATCGCCCAATGGATGGTTTTTACATACACCGTTCGGGTGATCGGGTGGAAACCGTGAGTACGTTACTTGCTGTTGAGATAGGCCAGGATCGCTTCAACCCGGCCGGTGACGCCGAGTTTGCGATAGATGTGGTGGAGGTGAGTCTTCACGGTATCGAGCGAGACACACAACTGATCCGCGATGTCTCTATTGCCCCGCCCCGATGCGGCGCAAGCCAGAATCTCCCGCTCGCGCTCAGTCAGCAGTGCTATGCCCGCGGCGGTCCCGCTTCCGGCCTCTTGCAGCGCGGAGACCACGTTCCGAGCAAAACCGTCCGGCATAAAGGGGGAATGGACTTGCTTCCCTTGGTAGGTGGCTCGGATGATACGGAGAAACTCGGCATGGTCGGCGTCCTTCAGAATATAGCCGCAAGCGCCGGCTTGCACCGCCGCCACAATTCTTGCGTCTTCATCATGGACCGACAACATCAACACCTTCACGTCAGGGAGGCAGCCCCTGATCAGGCGCGTGGCCGTGACGCCGTCAAGTCTCGGCATATCCACATCCATCAAAATCATATCGGGTTTCGTGTTCATCGCAAGATCGAACGCCTCGTGCCCATCAGTCGCCTCTCCGACGACTTGCAGATCCGGTTCGCGCTCTAGAAGCAGCCGAAGGCTTTGCCTAAACAACCGTTGATCTTCGGCAATCAGCAATGTGGCCGGCATAGGCCTCCTGATTCAGCGGCAGTTCGACAGAAAACACTGCGCCGCCTGACGAACGATTTTCCGCTCGAATCTTTCCCCGATGAGCCGCCACGACGAGGCGGCAAAAATGCAAACCAAGCCCTCGTCCAATTCGAATATCTCCGGGATCTTTCCTCCTGCAAAACATCTCGAACACATGAGGAAGATCCTCTGGCGCGATGCCGGGGCCTTCGTCCGCAACCTGAATAGTCGCCTGGAAGGACGAGACATTATGAGATTGCCCATCCCTATATTCTCGCGCCTCTGCCTGAACCGACACCCTAATCGTTCCTCCTTGTGGAGAAAATTTCAGCGCGTTGTGCACGAGATTGACAAGCACCCGTAACAGGCGACGACGGTCGGCTGTAATCGCAAAATCGTCATCCGGCATCTCGACATGAAAGGCAATTCGTTTCGCGGCGGCTTCGGATCGGAAGAGCTGCACCACATCGGCGACAAGACCTTTGACCGGCACCGTCGAGGTCAAGAGTGGCAGCCCGGAGTAGCTTTCCTGATACACATCCAGCATATCGTTGATCATGCCGAGCAACAGGTCGATCGTCAGACGCATATCGTCCCGCCATGGTCGGTGCGTGGCCGATTGCGATTCTTCATCTTGTTCGAGCCACTCCAATGTCTTCTTGATCCCCACCAACGGATTACGAATATCGTGGGCAAACATCGAAGCAAAGTGACTCAGCGAGGCGAGGCGTTCCGAACGGATCAACTGCTCTTCGAGACGCTTCTTTTCGGTGAGATCGCTCAGCTGGACCATGACGGCAACCGGCGATCCGGCGTTTTCAACCGGCACCAGATCGACTTCCATGATGAGCGTCCCTTCACTCGATGAGGGCACTCGCATCTCACCGACAGGCGATTCTTTCTTGGTGACGATGACCCTTCCCAACAATCGGCGCAGCCGGGCACGATCCTCCTCTCGAAAGAGATCCTCCACCTTCGTTCCGATCAGACGATCGGCCGGCGCCCCCAATTTCATCTCGCCTCGACGATTGACAGCCCGGATGATTCTCTCCTCATTGACGAGTAACCTGGTATCCGTCGAATGATCCCACAACATCCGGTAATGCTCCTCGGAAAGGACCAGCTCCTGGTTCGCTTGCTCTAGTTCGCCCACATAGCGCTCCTGCTCCCGTGATGCACATTCCAGCCGCTCCGTTAATTCATCGAAACTCGCAGCCAAGGCATCGATCTCCACAATGCCGGAAGACTGCGTGGGCATCATCGGTTTTTCACCGCTCTGCTGTCCTAAGCACTGCACTCGCCCAACCAGCGCGTTGATAGGCTGTATAATGCGCTGTCCGAGGCGCCATCGAAGCAGAATGACCACGGCAACCACCACCATGCCGAACGCCACGAGCTTCCACAGAAGGAGACGTAAGGGCGCATAGGCTTCGTCGGGGTCTTGACGGACAAGAATCGACCACGTTTCTGCCTGGACGATATTCGGTCGAAGCCCCACGGACGCATATCCCACGATCCCGCCTCCTAGACCGTGGGCATCGTCCTGGACTTCCATCCAAGCAGCATGGGAAGTAATGAGATCTGAGGCGAGTGAGTCTTTCAGCGGTCCAATAAGATCTGTGTGTCGTCCTGGCGGGAGGAGCGGACAGGCCAACACGGTCCCTTGGGGTCCGACCAGCATGACATGACCGGTTTCG
>JAKDNQ010000058.1 GCA_030456405.1 Nitrospira sp. | reverse complement strand
ACCCATAGAGATCCTGGGCTGTATGGCCATAATCGACGGTCAAGACAAATCCACGATCCAGCCGCTGACCCACCTGCTGCATCCAGTCCATCGCGAGGAGATTGACTTCGGTTCTGTAGCCTTCCGGCCACTCAGTGTTCAGATGCTGGAGATAGTGAACAATCGCGGCCGTAGACAAGGGTTTGACGCATTCCACAAAGCGTCCGTCTTGATAGTCTACAAAGAGTTCTTCAGTCCGTCCCTCCTTGACTTGAACCCGGTGCATCGGGAAGGCATCGATCAACTCATTGCTGAAGAGCAGACCGGTCACGCTCTGCGCGGCCAGTCGATCGAGACCGTCGATCCAAGTGACGAGGCCAGGCGCGCTGAACCAGCGGGCTAAGTTCTGACGCTGCAGCTCCTTCATCGCTGGGCTCCGTTCTATAAGGATATAACGGACGCGCGAGGAGAAATCATCCTGAACAGCATGGATCGCCGCGAGACAATCGCGGGCTAACAAGCCTTTACCGGCGCCGATTTCAACGATCGTGAAAGGAGCGGGACAACCCAATACTTCGTCCATTTGTCTGGCTTGCCCCGCAATCGCACGGCCAAGAATCGGATGCACGTCCGAGCTGGTGTAGAAATCGCCGGACCAGCCGATACGCTCCGCTGTTCGTTCGGGTCGGCGCATGTAATAGCCGAATTGAGGGTGGTAGAGCGCCAGTTCCATAAAACGGACGAAGGGTATCGGTCCGCTTCTAGTAATTTCAGACGAAATGGCAGCGATGAGTTCAGGATGCCCGGTTGTCACAAGCAATTCTCCTTATCCCATCGACAATACAAGAAAAAATGACACGAATAGCCTAGGAACACCCCACCCTTCTCCGTTGCAACGCCAACAGAGGCCAAAAGTGGCGTAGATTAGCCTCGTAATTGCTGCTAAGTCAAGGCGAAGGGTATTGGAAACTCAGGCGAATCTCTCGATTCGAGGGGGGAGAGGATGGAGACTGATGATCTTCTGTGCTCGCAGAACGCGCACGATCAGAATATGCTCGTTCGATGCGCGCAAGGGAAGATCTATCAGCCCCCATCCCTGAGGAAATAACGAGCGAGCTTGGAGGGATCATTTAGCATATCGATTGACCGATTTTCGATCCGGCAGTAACGTCGGGCTACCGAAGAAAAGATGATGATCAAACACATTGTGATACTCTTGGCTTTCGTCATCACTCAATCTGGCTGCACGTTCTACCAAGAGGTCAGCTCCTACAACCCTGCGGCCTTCCAGACCGATGGTGTTGAATGGTATGAGCGGCTGAAGCGAGAATCGCTGAAACTCGAAGATGTCACGATCGGTGACGAGCCCATTGCTGCCGCCGGGCGAAAGGTGACTGCTGAGATCACTGTCCGATACAGCGATGGCACCCTCGTCTATCAAGGACCCGTCGTGACTTACTGGGGTTTCATAGGCGACACGTTCATTCACAATAGTCCTGCTGAACCCAACCTGCTGTCCATGAGCCAGGAAGGCATTGTGTTGGGCTTGAACGGGATGGCGGTCGGGGGAAAGCGCCGCATCGCCATTCCTGCCAACATGGTCTGCTATATGGACGTTCTGTCGGAGATTCCCTCGACAAGGGCGAAGATCCCAGACGATACTGTGGATTGATCCTTCCCTACGAATACAAGGGTGCTGCTGCCACTTTCAAAAAGACGTTGATCGTCGAGGCCACCCTCATCGCCGCCTGTTGCCCAGTCTTTCCCAAAATCGGCCCCTTCTACATTGGCGAACGCTGTCGAGATGTCGGCTCTCCCAAGCGAGAGCCCGGCGATCCCATTTGGCGCTTCTACCATGCCGCTCCCAAAAAGCCGTGATCCTCTCTTTTCATTCCCTCTTTGGTTCGGCTGGAAGGGATGTGGACTCAGGCGGTCCATTTTTCTTCCGCACCTCAACAAGGATCGCTGTGCCATTCTCTCGACCTTGGCGGCAATTCGGGACCCGTTCTGTCGAACGGCTGCGGCTCGCCGAAGGCGAAGTGGCATCGATGTTCGACGTTCCGTTCATGCATAGCATGGGACGGAACAAGTTTCGATGCCAAGCAGCGGTGAGATGAGAGCGGTCGAATTGACGCGGGGGAGAGAGACGGGCGCAGCGATCCTTCAGACCCCTATCCTGACTTGGGGATATTGGTATAGTATTCGCCTGCCGTATACTTAGGGGATAGATAGCGCTTGGGGCGAGGCAGCCATGATTGCTTGTGCAACCTCTTCGATCTCACCCACTTACCCTCACGATGTCAGCCGTCCAGCCACCTGGGATGAGGGCACCCCCAGCTTAGATTTGCACGATCGGGAGAGCCCCATCAGACATAGATCGAATAATACCATTGTCGTTGCAGGGACGATTCATGTGTAGAGGCCTTCAACCGGCGCTCTATCATGTACGACCGGAGCGACAACGCGATCCGTGTCATCGGCGCGATGATGGACATCACGATGAATAAACGAACGGAAGAGGTGGTGCTGAGTATTGCCGAAGGCATCTCGACCGCGACGGGTCACATCTTCTTCCATTCACTGATGAAGCATCTGGCGGAAAGCCTGGGGGCCGACTATGCGTTCATCGGCGAGCTGATGAAGGGACATCCAGGTCGGGTGCGAACCGTCGTCGTGTGGGGGCGTGGCCGTCTTGCGGATAATTTTGAATACGACCTGGCCGGCACGCCTTGCGCCGATGTCGTACGGCAACGGCCCTGTGGCTATGAAAGCGGGGTTCAACAATTATTTCCGCTCGATCAATTATTGGCCGACATGCAGATCGAAGGGTTCGTCGGCGCTTCTCTGAACGATGCCAACAGGAGGATGCTGGGTCTTTTGGTCGTGATGTTTGAGAAACCCGTGGACAACCTGGCCCTTGCCGAGTCCATCTTGAATATCTTCGGCGTACGCGCCGCGTCGGAATTAGAGCGTCAACAAAAAGAGGAGGCCCTGCGCGAGAGCGAACAGCGTTTGAACTTGGTGCTGGAGGCGACGAGCTCGGGGGTGTGGGATTGGAATGTCCAGACCGGGGAAGTCTATTTTGACGACCGATGGATCAAGTCGTTGGGCTACAGCCCGGAAGAAGTCTCACCGCATGTGAGTTTCTGGGACCAGATCGTCCATCCAGAGGATCTGCCGCGCGTCCATAGAACCTTGCAAGACCACTTCCAGGGTCGGTCGCTGCTCTACGAATGCGAAAACCGCCTGCGGACCAAGTCGGGGACGTACCGTCCGAACCTGGACAGGGGAAAAGTCGTGGAGTGGGATGCCGATGGCCGGCCACTCCGCATGGTAGGCACCGACACGGATCTTACCAACCGGAAACGCGTTGAAGATCAGTTGCGACTCACTCAGTTCGCAGTGGATCGCGCCGCAGACGCAATCTTTATCGCCGATACACACAAACGCTTTCTGTACGTGAACGACGAGGCCTGTCGGTCACTCGAGTACACAAGGGACGAGCTGATGGCACTGACGGTTTTTGACATTGCTCCCACTTACGAGCCGGAGACGTTCCGTAAGCGGTTTCACATTCTCATGGAGGCCGGAGTGGTGCGCTTTGAGACCGTTCATCGAACGAAATCCGGCCGCGATATTCCAATCGATCTCACGATCAACTTGTTCGAGCTGAACGGGACGATCTTAATGTGCGGCGTCGCGCGCGACATCACCGAACGGAAGCGGATCGAAGACTCGCTCCGCGCCAACGAAGAACGGTGGGCCCTTGCCGTGCGCGGGAGTAACGACGGCATCTGGGATTGGAACATCCAAACAGGCGAAATCTTCTTTTCCTCGCGATGGAAAGCGATGCGTGGGTTCGAGGACCAAGAACTCAAAAACCATGTCGATGAGTGGCGAAGCCGCATCCATCCCAACGATCTCGACCGGGTGCTCAAGAATCTCGACTCCTATTTGGCCAAACGAACACCGGAGTTTTGCGAAGAATATCGGGTCCAACGCAAAGATGGGTCCTACCTGTGGATCTTGGATCGAGGCGTGGCCCTCTGGGCCGACGACGGCACCCCGCTCCGCATGACCGGATCAGAGTCTGACATCACGAATAGCAAGCGGGCGAATTCGCTCCTCAAGGCCACTACCAATTCCATCGCAGACGGCCTACTGACGATAGACCCTCACGGCAAGGTGGTCAGCCTGAACCAGCGGTTCTTGGAGCTGTGGCGGATTCCGCAAGACCTCGCGGAACGCCGCGAAGACGAAACCCTGCTAGCCTTTGTGCTGGAACAGCTGCAGGAACCGGAAGCCTTCCTGACCAAGGTGCGGGAGTTGTATGCGCATCCGGAGCAGGAAAGTTTTGACATGCTGGCATTTATGGATGGACGGGTATTCGAGCGCTATTCGCGGCCACAAATGCTCGACGAAGAGATCGTCGGCCGGGTCTGGAGTTTCCGCGACATTACTGAGCGCAAGCGGGCGGATGCGGCGCTGCGGGAAAGCGAGGAGCGCCTCCGCGCCAGCATTGAACACACCCCGAACGTCGCCGTGCAGTGGTATGACGTACAAGGCCGCGTGCTTTTTTGGAACAGCGCCTCCGAGAGACTCTTCGGTTGGCAAAGTGAGGAAGCGGTCGGCAAGACCCTGGATCAACTTATGCAAACGCCCGAAGAGACTGTCTCGTTTGTCAAGCTCCTGGTTGAAGTGAAGACGACAGGACAGTCGGTGGGACCAGTCGAGTTCGTATTTCATCGGCGCGACGGCGCCTCTGGTGTCTGTCTCTCGACGGTATTTCCCATTCCCGGCTTCGACGGTAAACCCTGCTTCGTGTGCATGGACGTGGATATGACCGAGCGCAAGCAGGCTGAGAGACAGATTCAGCAATCCTTGGAACAGCTTCGGCAACTGACTCAACAACTGGAGATGGTCCAGGAATCGGAGCGGAAACGGATTGCACGAGAGATCCATGATGAGTTTGGACAGGCGATCACCGCCCTCAAGTTGGACCTCACATGGTTGAGCCGTCAGCATAGCCAAGCGGAAGACGGAAGGCAGGCAGACGCGTTCTCACACAGGCTTGAGGCCATGAAACAGTTGGTGAACGGGCTGGCGAAATCTACCAGGCGCATCGCCAGTTCCCTGCGCCCCAGCATCCTGGACGACCTCGGGTTGGTCCCCGCCCTGCAGTGGCAAGCGCGGGACGTTCAGGAGCGGACGGGCCTCGAATGCGAGATCCGGTTGAGCGCCGACATCGCCCAGCGGCAGATCGACGACACCACGGCAACGGCGTTCTTCCGCATCGCCCAGGAACTGCTGACCAACATCATCCGCCACGCGAATGCGCAGCGCGTGCAGATCAGCCTCGCGGCCGACGACGATGTACTGGCGATGATCGTCACAGACGATGGACAAGGGATCACGAAGAACGACTTGGCCAAGCCGACGTCCTTCGGTTTGCGCGGCATCCGAGAGCGAGCTGTATTGATCGGTGGAGAGATCACTATCGATGGCGCTCCACACCAAGGGACTAGGGTGACGCTGCGGGCCCCCCTTACTCATCAGGGTCATGCGCCGAATCGTGCGATGAAAGGGGAATGGTGAGCCGGAATGATGCAGAAAATCCTCGTCGCGGACGACCATGCCATCGTCCGCCAGGGGTGGAAGCAGATTATCGCGGAAGGCTTCGACCAGATGGTGGTGGTGGAAATCGACACAGGACGAGGGGTGCTCGACGCCCTGAATGATACGTCTTGCCAGGCGGTGGTCTTGGATGTCGATCTGCCTGACATCAGCGGTCTCGATGTCCTCAGACAACTGAAAGCTGCCCGGCCTGACTTGCCTGTCGTCATGTTGAGTTTTCACACGGAGGCTGAGTATGCCATTCGCGCCTTTAAGGCAGGCGCGTCCGCCTATCTGACGAAGGACAGCGCTCCCGACGAACTGCTGGCCGCGCTGAAGAAAGCGTTGCAGGGAGGGAAATACGTCACAGCCTCCTTGGCTGAAATGTTGGTTGGAAGTCTGGGAAGCGATACTCCGATGTTGCTGCACCAGACACTCTCGGACCGGGAACTTGAAGTCCTCTGCTTGATGGCCAAGGGCAAGACTCTCACAGAGATCGCCGTCCAGCTTTGTCTCACCGTTTCGACGATCGGCACGTACCGGACCCGCCTGCTCGACAAGCTGAAACTACGAACGACCGCGGACCTCATCCGCTACGCCGTTGATCACCGCCTGGCCACCTGACCGTTCCTCCCCTCCAGCACGACCGTTACATGCCCCATCTCCTTGCGCCTCGCTTGCGCCGCCTCCTGTCAGAAAAAACATGACAAGAGATTCGCGGTTCCTATGATGTGAAGTCCGGAAATTAGGGGGCATGATGTGCCTCAGGACTCAGGACGCAGCTCTCGGCCAGTAAAGGAGACTCCTTGTGACGGTGGTTATCGCCGACGATGCAGCCGCGTTTCGCGAGCGGGTGAAAATTCTGCTCGCCGACCTGCCCGGGGTCCAGGTTGTTGGAGAGTCCGGTGACGGACTAGAAGCCTTGCAAGTGATTCTGGCGCGCCGTCCAGATGTGGCGATTCTGGACATTCAGATGCCGGGCGCGAACGGCGTTCAGGTCTTGCGTGAGGTCAAACGCACGATCCCCAAGACGATCGTCATCATGATGACGATCGCCAGTTCGCCGGAATATCGGGCAAGTTGTCTGAACGCGCGCGCCGACTTCTTCTTCGACAAGGCTCATGAATTCGAGATGATCCGGGATACTCTCCGAGATTTGTCGACGCAGGCATGAACAGAGTGTGATCGCGGGCGTTCGGATCGCCGCCGCAACGTGCATTCAGCATCCTCCCCGGCGTCTCACATTCCGTTCTGTGTCAAACATTCCACGACACTTTCCCATGATTTTTAGACAGCAGAATCCATGTTTCGCCGATAGCCGATACGCGACCGCTCAGGCATGGTGTGGTCATGTTCAATCACACACTCGACCGAGGTTATCCATGAAAGTTGTCATTGCGGATGATGCGCCGGCCGTACGCGACCGGCTGAGTGAGCTGCTGGGAGAGATACAAGGAATCGAAATTGTCGGGACGGCTGCGACAGCGAGCGAGGCCCTAGCCCTCGTCGAGACCCACCAGCCCAATGTGGCCATCCTCGACATCCGTATGCCCGAGGAAGGCGGGATCGCAGCCCTACGGCAGATCAAGAGCCAGAAGCTCGGTCCGATCGTCATCATGCTGACGAATTACGACGATACGGAGTACCGCGCCGCCTGTCTTTCCGCCGGCGCCGAATTGTTCCTTGACAAGTCCCACGGCTTGGATCACCTCGTCCCGCTCATACGGGGTCTGAGCAAGCAGTTTCATGCGCTGCGCACCGAGATCACCGCCCATAAACAGACCTCAACGGCGCTTCAGCAGGCCAACGAGCGGCTTCGGGAAACGATGGAACGATTGCATCTCGCCGTCAGCGGTTCGACCGATGGCCTCTGGGATGTTGCCTTTGTGCCGGGCAAACCCTGGCACGACCCGGCTCAACCGGTGTGGTACTCCTCACGCCTTCGAGAGATGCTTGGATTCGAGGAGCATGAATTCCCCGACGTGCTCGCGAGTTGGGATGCGCAACTACACCCCGACGACCGGGCGCGAGTCTTCGCCGCCGTCAAGGAGCATCTCGATCGTCGGACGCCTCGGTACGACATCGAATACCGGTTGTTTACCAAGTCTGGAGAGCCCTGCTGGTTCCGCGCTCGTGGGCAAGCTCTGTGGGACGAGTCTGGACGCGCGACCCGCATGGCTGGTTCGCTGAGTGATAGTACCGAGCGCAAGCTTCTCGAAGTGCGGTTCCTCCAAAGGCAGAAGATGGAATCCCTGGGCCGCATGGCCGGCGGCATCGCGCACGATTTTAACAATGTTCTGACCGCCATCCTTGGCTATACCGAATTACTACTTAGCCGGCTCTTGCCGCAGGACGAGCACTACCGTTTCATCCGGGAGACGCGCAAGGCGAGCGAGTACGCTGTCGCTTTGACGAGCCAACTGTTGGCTTTCAGCCGCAAGCAGGCCCACCGCCCTCAGATCCTGGACCTTAATGCGTTAGTCAGGGATATGGGCGCCATGCTATCCCGGTTGCTTGGAAACCGCATTGAGTTGATAACACACTTGACTCCCTCGTTGAGTCCCATTTTCTCTGACTCCAGCCAGATCCAGCAGGTCCTCATGAACCTTGCGATCAACGCCCGTGACGCCATGCTCCGCAGGGGGACGCTCACGATCGAGACGAATGAGGTCGAGCTGGACGAGGCCTTTGCCCAAGAGCACGTATCAGTCTCGCCCGGCCCCTATGTGATGCTTGCGGTGACCGATACCGGCTGCGGCATGGACGAGCCTACCAAGTCCCGCATCTTCGAACCCTTCTTCACGACAAAGGGGGACCGAGGAACCGGCGTGGGTCTCGCCACCGTCTATGGGATTGTCAAGCAAAGCGGTGGGAGCATCTGGGTCTATAGTGAACCGGGGAGAGGCGCCACCTTCAAGATCTACTTTCCTCGCGTTCCTCAGAGCGGGAATAGGACCACCGAGCCGCTTTCCGTTCTCACGGCTGCGCCGCGAGGCGCCGAGACCATCCTTCTCGTCGACAGCGATGACGTGGTGCGCGGTATGGCCAGGAACGTCTTGCAGTCCTTGGGGTACAACGTGGTGGAGGCGAGCGGCATGGGTGAGAGTCAGGAGATCCTACGGGAATATCACGAGCCGATCCATCTGCTGGTGACCGACGCGGTAATGCTGAAGATGAGCGGCCGGGAGTTGGCCCAGAAGGTGCTGGAGCTGCGGCCCGGGACAAAAGTGATGTTCATGTCGGGTTACACGGAGTCCTATGCCACGGCGGAGGGTTTGATGGACCCAGGCGGCGCATTTGCGCAGAAGCCGTTTACGATCCATTCGCTCGCGAGCAAGATCAGGGCGGTTCTGGATACGACAACGCCGATGGCGCCGGACGGCGAGGCATAAGCGCCGACGAGAGGAGATGGGAGATGCCTCGGATACTGGTGACTGACGACGACGCCTCGGTGCGGAGAATGGTGTGCCGCACGCTAGAACTGGCGGGTTTTATCGTTGACGAGGCGCCAGACGGCAAAGTTGGTCTCGCCCTCTTCAAAAAGAACCCAGCCAACCTGGCCGTAGTCGACCTCTTCATGCCGGAGAAAGACGGAATCGAAACGATCATGGAACTCAAACGGACACAGCCGGACGTGAAGATCATCGCCATGACCGACGGCGGACAGAGCGGACTCATCTCTCTCGGTTTCGCCGCCTTAGCCCTGGGCGCGGACCGAGTACTGTCAAAGCCGTTTCAACACGAGGCCCTCCTGAACACTGTCCTGGAGTTGCTCAGCATGCCCCCCGTAGAACAGGAAATAGACCCGACAGCATAGATCCTCTTGTCTTGACTTTCTCTCCTCGTCTCGGCTGGAAGGGGCGTGACTGAGGCGGTCCATTTTCTTCCGCATCTCAACAAGGCTCGCTGCGCCTTTTCTCGCGACCTACGCGGCAATTCGGGCACCGTTCTGTCGAACCACTGCGGCTCGCCCTTGGCGAGTGATGCCGATGTCCGAAGTTCCGTCCCGCAACGCGTAGGACGGAACAAGTTTCGGCATCAAGCGGTGGTGCGACTAGAACGGTCGAATTGACGCGTGGGAGCGAGAGAGGCGCAGCGAGCCTTCTCTACGCCCCATGGCACTTCTTGTATTTTTTCCCGCTGCCGCAGGGGCAGGGGTCGTTGCGGCCGACTTTGTCGTCGCTGTGTTGAACAGTCTGAGGAGCAACTGGCTCCTCTCCACGATTGAGGATGAGTGGGGGAAGGGGGCGCGAGATGACAGGGAGAGGAGGGGGCGCTGGCGCGGTGGCCGGTTGCTCTTCGTGCCGGACAGCTTGGACGTGAAAGAGCCGATCGAGCGTGTCGGACTTGACCCGCTCCATCATGCCGGCAAAGAGATCGAAGCCTTCGCGCTTGTACTCAATGAGCGGATCTTTTTGACCGTAGCCGCGCAATCCAATCCCGTCGCGCAGGTGATCCATCCCCAATAAGTGATCTTTCCAATGGTGGTCGATGACCTGGAGCATGAACGTCTTCTCCAGGAAGCGCATCAAGTCCGGGCTGAGGTCCTGCTCTCTCCGGTCATAGGCCTCGCGCGCCTGTGTGCGGAGGTCTTCAACCAAGGCGTCACGCCCAATGGTGCGAAGCGCCTCACCTCCGTCGCCCTTGCCTTGAGCAAGATCTAACCCGAACTGGCTATGCATGAGTTCAGCAAGCCCTTTGATGTCCCATTCTTCGGAATATTGTTCAGCCGGGCAATAGATGTTCAGCGCGGACTCTACCAGGCCGCCGATCATGCCATGAAGATCGTCTTTCAGATTCGATCCACCCAAGACAGCGCGCCGGTGTTGGTAAATCACCTCGCGCTGCTTATTCATGACGTCGTCGTACTCCAACAGCTGTTTCCTGATTTCGAAGTGATGGGCCTCGACCTTCTTCTGGGCGTTGGCAATAGCCCGCGTGACCATGCCATGCTCGATCGGAACACCTTCTTCCATCCCGAGCTTCAGCATCAGCTGAGAAACCCGCTCGGAGGCGAAGATGCGCATCAGGTCGTCTTCCAACGACAGGTAGAAACGCGACGAACCAGGATCGCCCTGGCGGCCGGCACGGCCTCGGAGCTGGTTGTCGATCCGGCGGCTTTCATGGCGCTCGGTCCCAAGAATATGGAGTCCGCCTGCCGCGATGACTTCTTGCTTATCCTTTTCGCAGTCGGCTCGAATCTGTTCGAAGATCTCCAATTTGCGCGCATCAGGCAGGTCTTCTTCCCGATACAGGATCTGTTTGAACATGAAGTCGGGATTGCCGCCCAGGAGAATGTCGGTGCCGCGGCCTGCCATGTTCGTCGCAATGGTGACGGCGCCCTTGTGTCCAGCTTGGGCGATGATCTCGGCTTCTCGCTCATGCTGCTTCGCGTTAAGGACGTTGTGCTTGACACCGTTCCGGCTTAAATAGCCGGCGAGCCGCTCCGACTTTTCGATGGAAATCGTGCCGACTAAGACGGGCTGGCCACGTTCGTGGCATTCCTTGATATCTTCGACGATGGCGGTAAACTTTTCCTTCTCGGTTC